>CAUJEQ010000259.1 GCA_963169135.1 Chloroflexota bacterium | reverse complement strand
CGCCGGGTCGGTGCATGGAGCTGGCGGGGCTGATCGGCCTCGCGCTGCGCCCATGGCAACGCTTCCATCGGAGCCTGCATCTTGAGTAGCCGCGTGGCCTGCCAGCCGGCCGCAGTGTAGGCCCGGAAGGGGTTGTTCAGGCGGTCGGCGACCTCCCAGGCGCGGGCGTTGAGGTCGATGGCCTGAGCCACGTGGCCGAGCTTGTGGAGATGAGCGCTGTGCATGGCGGCATTGCTCACCCAGCGGTCGTCCTCGCCGAGTTCGGTGGCGAGTTCCATACCGATGCGGGAGTCCTCGAGCCCCTGGCGCGGGTGGTCTTGCCAGACGGCGAGGAGGCCACGGGCGCTGTAGTAGCTGAGCCGGGCATGGCCGGCGGGACCATCGCGCAGGAAGGGTTCGGCGGCCTGGAGGTGGCGGAGGGCGGAGGGGTTGTCGTTCACGGGGCTGCCTGCCGCCAGGACGAGGGCGAGGCGTGCGTGCATGGCAGCGGCGCCGGGCCCATTGCCGGCGTGCTGGAGGATGGCAAGCGCTTCTTCGAAGTACTGGATGCTACGCGCGTAGTGGTCGAAGCCGGAGACCTGGGCGGCTTCGCCGAGGCGTTCGAGGAGGGCGACGCGCTCTTCCGGCGCCGCGCCGTGGCGGTCCATCAGGTCGAGGGCGGCATCCCAGTGGGCCATGGCTTCGTCGTAGGCGAGGGCGCGCTCGGCTGCCTCGCCCGCGCGGAGAGCGAAGGCGATGGCCCTCCCGCCATCGGTGAAGGGACCGGCCATGCGGTAGTGGACCGCGACGGCGGAGAGCCGGGGTTCGAGGTTGCGGGCGTAGGCCTGTTCGATGGCGCGGGCAGCGGCGAGGTGGAGGCCCTGGCGCCGGGGAGGCGAGATATCTTCGAGCAGGGCATCGCGTGTGAGGGCGTGCGCGAACTGGTAGGCGCCGCCGTTTTCGCGCAGGATACCCGCGGCGACTGCGTCTTCCACGGCGCCGGTGAGCGGTTCGACTTTGGTCTCCAGGATGGTGGCAATGACCGGGAACATCCGGCCGAAGTCGTCACCGAGGACGGCGGCGGCATGGAGGAAGCGACGGGTAGCGGGATCGAGGCAGGCGATGCGGCTGCCGATGACCTGGCGGACGCCTTCGGGGATGCCCCACTGTCCGGCGGCAACAGACGGGTCGTCGAGGTCATGGCCGTCGGCCAGGAGCTTGCGGACCACTTCCTGGACGAAGAAGGGGTTCCCCCTGGTACGCGCGTGGAGCACTTCGACGAGCGGCGGCGCGACTGAGGTCCTGTGGGTGAGGGTGGCCACGAGCGCGCCCGTCTCGGCCTCGGAGAGCGGCTGGAGGCCGATGGATTCGTGCAGATGCTCACGGGTGAGTTCGGCCAGGATGGGGAGCAGGGGGTGTCCGGGTTCGACCCCGACCGTGCGATAGGTGGCGGCGATGCGGAGACGGGACGCCGCAGCCTTGCGGGCGAGGTGCTGGAAGAGGAGGAGCGTCGAGCGGTCGGCCCAGTGGAGGTCGTCCAGGCAGAGGAGGATGCCGCGAGCCTCGGTGGCGGCGGCGGCGGCGACCAGGAAGCCGGTAACCGCCTGGAAGAGCGCGTAGCGCTCGGACTCGGGGCGGCGCCGGGGTGCAGGGGCGGCGCCAACCAGGTGCGCTACTTCCGGGAGGAGCGTGGTGATTTCGGGAGCACCGGCGAGCAGAGGTTCGAGCTCTCCCGCGGGGGTTCGCTCGTGGTATTCGCGGAGGGACTCGATGAGCGGAAGATAGGGCGGCCACCCCTCGCCGTCGTAGGCCCGCCCGGAGAGGACGAGCCAGCCATCGGCATGGGCACGCCCGGAGAGTTCGCGGAGGAGACGGGTCTTGCCGACGCCGGGTTCCCCACCGATGAGGGCGACGGCCGGGACGCCGCGGGGCTCGCCACGCAACCATGCGGCCAGTGCGGCGAGCTCGTGCTCGCGGCCGACTAACGCGACACGGTGGGGAGAACGCTCGCGGACCGGTTCCGCCGGACTCCCGGACATTATTGCCACCCCGAATTCAGTCCGTCCCGCGGGGAGTATAGCAGGCCCGGAAGCGGGGGTGCCGGTACCTGCACCGGGGCCGGATGGTGGAGAGACGGTACGGGGGCGCCGGCGATGGGGCTCTGGTGGAGGAAGGTGTACTTCTTCGGGGCTGCGCTGGCGATAGCGCGGCAAGGACTGGCGCCACGCGGAAAGAGGGCGCCGGGTTGGCGCCCTCTTCGGGGATCGGTTGGGGGTCATTTGGTGCGGAGGTCCACGACGAGTTCTTCGGGCTCGCCGAGTCCGACGAGGATGCGGTTGCCATCGGCGATGGCGGCCCGGGCGGCCTCGGCTTCGGCGTCCGAGCCAACGACGAGGACGGTATCGGGCATCGGCGTCAGGCCCGTCGTCACACGGATGAGGTTGGCCTCGTTGATGCCGAGGGCCACTGCGTCCGCTTGTTCCTGGCTGGCCACGAGATAGGTGGTGCGAGGTCCGGCCTCGGACAAGGCGGACGTTTGGACGGCGGCGAATGCGGATCCCTCGGGGACCTGCGCCAGCGTGCCCTCGATCAGGGCGCCGTGCTGGGCCTGGTCGGATTCGAGCAGGGCCGCACCGGTGGCTGCCGGGGATGCGTCACTCCCGGGTGACTGGCGCACGGCGACCGCGGTCACCAGTGCTGCGGCGACGACGGTACCGCCGAGGGCGAGAAGGATGATGCGCCCGGCACCGTGCTTGAAGGCGCCGGACAGGACCTGGGTGGACGTGGCTTGCGTGCTCATGGTGTTTCTCCTCTTTCTGGGCCGGTGAGTGCTTCATCGGTCTGGGAGGAGTGTGTGCCCCGGGGTGTGCGCTTCCATCGCGCGATCCCGCCATCTTAAGAAGTGCTGGAATGGCTGCCATCTACCGACAATGGTGCGTTCTCGCTACCGGGCGAGTCCGTTTCGGACGGCCCACGCGGCTGCATCGGCCCGGTTGGCGATGCCGAGCTTGCCGAAGATGTTGCTGACGTGGCGGCCGACGGTGTGGGGACTGATAACCAGGGAATCTGCGATTTCGGCGTTGGTCTGGCCGGCGGCGATGGATTGCAGGACCTGGACTTCCCGGGCGGAAAGGCCTTCGAGGAGCTTGTCCGCGGAGGGGCCCGACATGATGACGGCAAGATGTGCTTCCTGTTGCGCCAGGCGGTCCAGCCAGGGTTGCCCCGCCCCGATTCGTTCGTAGATTGCGCGGGCGGACTGCAGTTTCTCGTCGACGAACGCCTGGCGGATGCGGCCCCGATGGAACCGTCGGCAGGCCCGTGCCCAAACCTCGAAGGTTTCTGCTTCGTCCCAGGGGAGCGTGAGCGCGCGGAAGGTTTCGACTGCGGCCGCGAAGTGGGCTTCTGCGTCGTCGAAGTTCCCGTTCGCTGCGGCGAAGGCGGCCTCGGCGAGGCGAACGCGTCCGCCGATCCCGCGCCAGTCCTCGCCGGCCGAGAGGACTTCACGGCAACGCTGGAGATGAGTCTCCGCTTCGGCGAGGCGATGCGTCTCCGCGAACAGGAGGGCGAGTTCGGCTCGCGCCGGGATCTCCAGCTTCACGGCCCCGCCCCTGAGCGTGGCATTGAGCCACTCCTGGGCGGCGGCTTGCGCACCCGGCAGGTCTCCCAGCGCGCGCAGGATGCGGACCATGAAGCGCTGGGCAAGAACGATGGCATACGAACTACCGGCATTTTCCCAAAACGCGATGCGGGAGCGAAACCCGTCGGCAGCGGATTGCCAGTCGCCGTCGGCCCAGCTCAGGAGACCCCGGCCGGTTGGGACGGCCGGCAGGACGACGCAGTCCTGGACAGTCCGGCGCAGCGCACTCACCTCGCCAGTGAAGCAGAGCTCATAGAAGAGGTGGACCGGGGCGTCGCGCAAGACTTCGTGTTTCGCCCTGGCGCGTACGGGATCGAGGAGGTCGAGACTCTGGACGCCACAGCAGTTGACCGTGTAGCTGAGCATCAGGAAGCGGGACAACTGGTACGAGCCCACGTCTTCGGCGGGAGTCGCCTGGCCGTCGCTGCTATAGCCGAGGAGGTACTCGTGCCACTGCTGTTCCCACTTGTTCGCGGCGAGGTCCTTCATTTCGAGAGCCCATTCGCAGGCGCGCTCTTCGAGCGCCAGTCCGCGCGCGAGCTCGCCCCGGAGGCCGGCGTAGTGGCCCTCGAGGGAACAGGCACTGATACGGAGGTAGTCGCTGTCCAGCTTCTCGGCCACGGCCTGAAGGCGGTTGATCCACGTGAGTATCTGTTCCGGGGCGTCCCGCAGCTGGTGTGACTCGGCGTGGCCGAGGGCGGTGTAGAGTTCTCCCAGCTCGATGCTGTCCGGGGTTGACTTCAACACACTCTCAGCTTCGCGGAGGTAGTCCACTGCCCCTTCGAAGTCGGGGGCCGAGGTCGGGTACGCCAGGCTGCGGCCGGCGCGCAGCGATGCGCGGGCCGCGCCCACCACGTCGCCCGCTACTTTGTAGAGATCGCGTGCGCGGTCGTAGTGGGCAATGCAGGAGTGGACCTCGAGGCTGCTGAGGAAGTCGAGGTCGCCAATGCCTTCAAGGAGACGGGCACGGCGGGCGGGCGGCTCACCTGCCAGTTCCATGCAGTCCAGCGCGGCCTGCCAATGACGGGCTGCTTCCTCCCAGGCAGCGACGGTGACGGCAGCTTCTCCGGCCCGAAGCAGGTATTCAAAGGCGCGCTCCGGGCAACCGGCCATCTTCCAGTGGTATCCGATAGCTGCGAGGCCCGCATCCTGGATGGTCGCGCCGAAGGACTCCAGGGCCTCTGCCGCCCGGTGGTGGAGATGCTGGCGGCGAGGCACGCTCAGTTCGTCGTACACCGTCTTGCGGATGAGGGCATGCGTGAACGCGTAGGAATCGCCCTCCTGGCGGAGCATTCCCGCCCGCCCGGCCTCCTCGACAGCATCCGTCAGATGTTCCGGCTCGAGTTCGGACGCCGCGGAAAGAAGTTTGAAGTGGAAGGTGTCTCCGAGCACAGCGGTGCTTTGAAGTGCCTGCTTCGATGCCGGGCGAAGGAGCGACAGGCGCCGGCCGATGACGGTGCGGATACCCTCTGGCACTCCGGCGCCCAGCGCAGACGGGTCGGAGAAGCCGGCGCCCCGCTCCAGAAGGTCGCGGACTGTCTCTTCGATGAAGAATGGGTTCCCCGCAGTCTCCCGGGTCAGCTTCGCGGCGAAGGGCAACGTGGACGGAAGGCTGGCAAGCCCCTCGATCAGTGCCTGGACGTGCTCTGGCTCGAGCGGTCCCAGCGTGATCTGTGTGCAAAGGCGCTCCCTCAGCAGGTCCGGGATGACACCGAGGAGCGGGTTCCCCTGTTCGAGGTCGGTGGGGCGGAATGCCGCAACGACGAACACCGGGACTCCGGCGAGCTGGCGCGCGAAGTGCTGGAGCAAAAGGACGGTGGTCTTGTCGGCCCAATGTAAGTCATCGAGGAGGATGACAAGGCCGTTCGCCTCGGACTGGCGCCCGATATCGAGAAGAAACTGCGAGACCGATTCGAAGAGCCGGAACCGCTCGGCCTCGGGCCCGAGCGTGGACGCTTCGGGCACGTCCCCTGCGCGTTCGCGAATCTCCGGAAGGAGCTTGCAGAGTTCGGGGGCGCCTTCTGCGAGTGCCCTGACGAGGTTGTCCGGGGCGCGGAGAAGATGTTCCCTGATGACTTCGATGAATGGCAGGTAGGCGGGCATCCCCTCGGTGTCGTACGCGCGCCCCGAGAGCGTGAGCCAGCCATGAGCCCGCGCTTGATCGGCAACTTCTCGAAGCAAGCGCGACTTTCCGATGCCGGGTTCGCCGCCCACGAATGCCACGCTACCGTCGCGGACTCCACGCTGCAGTGGCTCGGTGAGCGCGGACAGTTCGCGCTCCCGTCCCACAAAGGGGCTGCCGTCAATGCGCTTCGCCGGTGTTCCGGTGAGCTGCGTGGCCCGCGCCGGCGCCGGTCCTGCGTTCCCGCGCGTCCTCACCTTCTCGTTCATGGTCGCCCTCTCAACCGCCGGAGCCTGGTTCGATCACGTACCGCAACGCCGGGTAATTCAGAGTATCACCCTGGTCAATGCTGGCATGGGCCGGGCCGAGGCCGTTCGGGTGACCGGGCGATGGCCGCTACTTCGCTTGTGCCGGTTCCTCGAAGCGCTGGAAGAGGACACCGCAGCTGTTCCCCGGTTGAAGAACTCGCGTCGACGAAAAAGGGGGCGCCGGGTTGGCGCCCCCTTCGGGAATCGGTTGGTGGTTCATCTGGTGCGGAGGTCCACGACGAGTTCTTCGGGCTCGCCGAGCCCGACGAGGATGCGGTTGGAGTCAGTGATACCGGCCCGGGCGGCCTCGGCTTCCGCGTCGGAGCCGACTACCAGCACCGAGTCAAGCAAGAGCGGTTCGCCAACTGCCAGGCGGATGGTGTTCGCATCGAGAATGCCGGTCCTCACGGCGGCCGCCTGTTCGGGGCTGGCGACGATGTAGGTTGTGTGGACGGTGCGTTCGGAATAGCGCGAAGCCGGGTAGTTGGGCGAGCTACTCGTGGACTGGGCCCTGTCGCTGGCGGTGGCAAGCGATGAGTCGACGTCGACATGGCCGCGGATGCCTTCGCGGCTGGCCGGGTACAACGGGCCGGTCGTGGACCGGGCACTGTCGCTGGCGGTGGCAAGCGATGAGTCGACGTCGACATGGCCGCGGATGCCTTCGCGGCTGGCCGGGTACAACGGGCTGTTGATCTGGGCGCTGACGTCGGACGGGGAGGTGCCTCCCGACGACTGGCGCACGGCGACCGCGGTCACCAGTGCTGCGGCGACGACGGTGCCGCCGACGGCGAGAAGGATGATGCGCCCGGCACCGTGCTTGAAGGCGCCGGACAGGACCTGGGTGGACGTGGCTTGCGTGCTCATGGGTTTCTCCTCTTTCTGGGCCGGTGAGTGCTTCATCGGTCTGGGAGGAGTGTGTGCCCCGGGGCGTGCGCTTCCATCGTGCGATTGCGCCATCTTCGGACAGGGCATTTTGCGCGGCCCGGGCGGGCGATGGTGCATTCTTGCTATTCGGCGAGCCCCTTGCGGACGGCCCACGCGGCGGCATCGGCGCGGTGGGCGATGTCAAGCTTGGCGAAGATGTTGCTGACGTGGCGGCCGACGGTGTGGGGGCTGATAACCAGGGAATCCGCGATTTCGGCGTTGGTCTGGCCGCGGGCGATGAGCCGGAGGACCTCGACCTCCCTTTCCGACAGGCCGTGCGGGTGGGTTGGCCGCGGCGAGCCCGCCTGCGGCAGCTTCTCCAACAGCTCGCGCGCTCTGGCGGCGTGGTAGGGAATCTCCAGGTCGTCGAAGGCCTCGGCCGCTTCCCCAAGCAGGTCCCGGGCACGGGCGGCGTCGCCGCGCGCGTGCCGGGCAAGGTGCATTCGAGCGCGGTCGACTTTGGTGTGGGCGAGCAGTGGGCGCGCATCGAGGCGCCCGTTCATCGCATCGGAATCGTCGAAGTGGCGCTCCGCGTCGGCAAAACGGACAAGCGTGGTGGCGAGCATGCCGAGATAGCGGGAAGCCGAGCCAAGGCAGACCGCCGCATTGCTGGAAGTCACGACCTGGTGGGACCGGGGTAGGAGCAGGTCGTAGAGGGCTTCGGCCCGCGGCACGGCGCCGATGGTGAACGCCGCCTGTGACAGCAGCGCCAGCGCGAACGGCCAGTCGAAGTCGAAGGGAATCGCGACGAAGCGTCCGGCGCCCAATTGATCGATGACCGCATGTGCCCCTGCCGCATCGCCCAACTCGCTGCACGTGAACGCGAGTTCTGCTTGCTTCAGAGGGGTCGGCTGACGCTCCAGGACAGCCTGTACAGCGGGCCGAAACTCCGCAAGGCGCCCCTGTTCCCACGCGAGGACGAGGTGGAAGGAGTTAGCCGGCGGAGCGGGCCAGCGCAGGCTGTACTCGTCGTAGAGCCGCTCGACCACCGGGAGTGGCCCGGAAAGGAGTGCGCGCATCATGCGCAGGGTGAAGGCGTGCCCCATCTGCAAGCGTTGCTGCAACTCATCGGCGAGGCGGATGTGGGCTTCGATGCCCGCGTCAACCGCGGCGGTGTCCCCAAGGACGAGCGACCCGGTGAGGTGGTCGCATTGGCTTGTGACTTCGAGCTGTTTGTCGCCAAGTTCGCGGGCCAGCTCCACGACTTCCTCGACGGCCCGGAGGTGTTCCCCGAGCCGGTTCATGTCGCCGAAGTTCCTGCCGAGGTAGGCGTTACGGAGCGCAAACGCCAGCGCCCGAACGTCGCCAAGGCGACGGGCCATGGCGATGCTTTCCTTCCGCATCGGCGACTGTTCTTCCCATGAGGCCGCCTTGGATTGCTGATAGGCCAGGAGTGAAAGCAGTCCGGAGCGGAGGACACTGTCGCCACCGGGAGTGGCGGCCAGCGCGGCCTCGAGCAGGGGGAGGAGGCGCACGTTGGCTTTTGGCCCGACGGCGGCGGCGGTCGCCAGGCAGGCACGGGCAAGGAGTTCGGGCAATTCCGCCGCGTTCGCGGCTTCGGCGGCGGCCAGGTTGATCTCATCGCCACGGTCCCAGTCGCCAGCCTTGAACGTGGCGGCGGCGAGTGCGAGCAGCATCTCGCAGCGGCGCGCCTCATCGGGCTCTTCGCTGCGCTCGTGGGCGCTGAGCGCCATCCTGTGGTAGCGCAGCGCGTCTTCGAAGGCTGTGTGGCGCGTGGCGTGTTCGGCCGCCTGGAGGGCATAGCCCATCGTCTTCTCCAGGTCTCCCTGGCGGCCGCCGAGGAGAAAGTGGTGCGCCAGTTCCCCCGTGTGCGCGGCTGAGTTCGCCCGGTAGAGCGTCTCGAGCCCCTCACCTATCCGGGCGTGGAGCAATGCCCGGCGCGGCCCGCTCAAGCCCGCATAGACCGTTTCGCGGACAAGGCTGTGGCTGAAGTGATACTCGCCCGAACCTTCCTCGCGCAAGAAGCCCCCGGCCGAGGCTTCGTCCAACGCATCGAGCAAGGGGTCGAGGCTGGTCCCCGCCGCTGCCGCAAGCGTGTCGAAGGAGAACGCATCGCCGAGAGCGGACGCGGTCTGAAGGACACTCAAAGTCTCCGCCTGGAGGCGAGAGAGGCGGCTGCCGATGACCTGCCGGACCGTTTCGGGAATGGCCCAATCGGGCGACGCCAGGTCTTCCCCTGCCAGGTCTCGGCCCTCCGCGGACAGATTTCGGACCACTTCCTCGACGAAGAACGGGTTGCCGCCGGTGCGACGATGCACGGACGCCACCACCCGGGGCGACGGGTAGCCGCCGGCAAGCGTCCCGATGAGCTGGCCAGCCTCTTCGCTGGTGAACGGGCCAACGTCGAGCTGATCGCAGAGCCGCTCGCGGTGCAGCGCGCTGAGCGTGTCATTGAAGGGGCGGGATCGGTCGACCTCAGTGGTGCGGCAGGTGGCGGCCACGAGGAGCGGCGCCTCAGACAGGCGGCGGGCCAGGTGCCGCAGGAGCAACAGCGTATCCTGATCGGCCCAGTGGAGGTCATCGATCGCCAGCAGGATGCCCGGCTGACGGGCGGCTGCCGCGTTCAAGACGAAGCCAGCAATAGCCTCGAAGAAGCGGTGACGCTCGTCCTGGCCGGGAGGCGGGCCGGGTTCGATACCGGGCACGCGTTCGAGCAGCTCGGGGACGAGGAGCGCAACCTCAGAGGCGCCTCGGCCCATCTGGGTGCGGAGATCAGCCTCGGGAAAGGCTTGCACGTACTGGCGGAGAGCTTCGGTAAAGGGGAGGTAGGGGGGCATGCCTTCGGATTCGTAGGCACGCCCGAAGAGGACGAGCCAACCCTGCGCCGCAGCGCGGTCGGCGCCCTCCGCCAGCAGCCGCGTTTTCCCTATCCCGGGCTCCCCCGAAATCAGTGCCACGCGGCCACTTCCCCGCAAGGCGGTTTCGTCGAGCAGGGCCTGCAGGGCGGTGAGTTCACGCTCGCGACAGACGAAGCCGGGCCGTTTCACGCCTATCCGTGCCGGGACGGTTGGACCGTCCATCGAGCGGTCAGGGCCGACTGGCACCCGGTTGGGGCGCGTTGGCATCGTGAACCCGGACTTTCTCGCGCGATCGGACCGTCCAGCTCGCTCGCGACGCTGGGCTGATTCTACGCCGTGATGCAAGCGATTGGGACTACTTCGCGGCGTGCGGCTCCTCGAAGAGCTGGAAGAGGACGCCGCCGCTGTCCCTCGGGTGGAGGAATGTGTGCTTCTTCCAGCCTTCGTCGACGATGCCACCGAAGGGTTCGATACCGTTGGCGCGTAGGCCCTCACAGGCTTCTTCGACCGAGGCGACTTCGCAGCAGATGTGGTGCATGCCGGCGCGGCGGGTATCAATGAACTTCTGCACGAAGCTATCGGGCCGGGCGGGCTGGATCATTTCGAACTTCAGGAGGCTCCCGGGGATCGACATGATGGCGCCGTGGTAGCCGAGCCACTCTTCGGTCCAGCGGCCCTCGACTTCGCCGCCGAAGACGCGCTGTTGCCATTCGATCTGGCGTTCGAGGTCGGGCACGGCCATGGAGACGTGGTCGACGCGTTGGAGGTTGACTGCGCCGCCGCCGGCGTTGCGGTCGAACTCGCCGGGCGAGCGGTGGGCGACGAACAACTGCCAGAGGATGCCGCCGCTGTCTTTGGGGTGGATGTAGGTGAGGTGCCAGAGGCCATCGTCGACGATGCCGCCGAAGGGCTTCATGCCGAGGCGTTCGAGCTCGGCCGCAGCCTCGTGGATGTCGTGGACTTCGACGGTGATGTGATGGAGGCCGGGGCCTTGCTGGTCGAGGAACTTCTGGACGAAAGAGTCCGGGCCGGAAGGAGAAATGATCTCGAACTCGATTTCGGTGCCGCGGACCTGCGAGACGGAGCCATCGAAGTCTGAGTTCGGGCCGGCCTGCCAGGAATGGAGGAACTTGAAACCGAGCAGACGCTCCAGCTTTTCAGCCTGCGCCTTCCAGCCCGGCGCGGCCATGCTGATGTGGTCGACGCGCTTGATGGGAAGCAAAGAGGACTCCGGGGGAGAATGTGGGGGTATGGTACGTTTGGCTCGAAGGTGCCCGCAATGACACGTCTGCGCAGCGGGACGGTGCTGGTGAACCCCGCCGCTCGAGGCGTCGCGAAAGACTTCGACGGCACGCGGATCACGCGCTACCTGGCGCGGAGGGGCGTCGAGGCCGGGCTGGTGCTGCCGTCCTCCGGGACGGATGCAACGGTGAAAGCGCGCGAATCGGCGGAACGCGGGGATGACATCCTGTTCGTGGTCGGCGGGGACGGGTCGGTGCGGGACACGGCGCTGGGGCTGGCAGGTTCGGAAACGGCTCTGGCGGCTGTGCCATCGGGGACGGTGAACATCTGGGCGCGGGAGGCGGGCATCCCTACGGGGATGCGGACGGCGATCGACGCGCACCTGGACGGCCAGAGCGTACACATGGACCTTGGGAGGGCGGGCGAGCACTGCTTCTTGCTGATGGCCGGAGTGGGCTGGGACGCGGAGATCGCCTCGCACGTGAACCCCAGGCTGAAGCGGGCGACGGGCGACATCGCGTACATGCTTCAGGCTGCCTGGATGGCGCCGGGGCTGCGGGCGCGGCGCTCGCGCTGGACCACTCCGGGGGCGGCGTTCGAGGACGACCTCGCCTGGATGGTGCTGGGGAACACGCGGTTATATGGCGGGAAGGTGCACCTGACGCCGGGAGCGGTGATCGACGACGGTCAGCTGGACGTGGTCGCGTTCTGTCCGCACGGGTTTGGGGAGACGCTGCGGCTGGCGCGCAAGGTGGCGCTAGGCAAGCGCGAGGACCCCCGGATCGTGCACGTGAGAACGCCGGAACTGACGGTCGAGACGCCCGGCCTGGCGGTCCAGCTGGACGGCGACTACGTGGGCGCGACGCCCATGACATTCTCCGTGGACCCGGGAGCTCTGCTGGTGAGCGTGCCGCGGGGGCCGCTCGCGCAGATCTTCGGGCGGGAGCACGTGGACCGGCGGGCGCGGTGAGTGCGGTCAGGCGTCGCGCGGCGGGCGGATGCGGAAGATGGTGGTGTGGCGCATGCGGGCGAGCTCCTGGCCGTCCTCGCCGATGAGGACGCCGTCGAGCCGGGCGTAGTGGTGGCCCTTCTCTTCGTAAGCCCGGATGAAGTGGCCGGCGACGGTGAAGGCCTGGCCGGCATGCGCTGGGGCGAGGTGCTGGATCTCGCTGCGCGTGTGGATCGAGGGTCCATAGTCGAACGAGTGGTGGAGAAGAGGCGTCATGCGGGCGGCTATCCAGCTCGGGTGGACCAGCGCGGATTCGCC
>CAUJEQ010000258.1 GCA_963169135.1 Chloroflexota bacterium | reverse complement strand
GCGGTGGAAGGCCTCACCAACGGCGCGAACCTCCTGAAAGAAGCGATCACGAAGCTGGATCCGGCCATCGGCCAGCAGTCGGCCGACGCGCTCGCTGTGGCGGAGGCGATACTCGACGAGGTGCGGGCGGAACTCAAGGCCGGTGCAGACAGGTAGTCGCGCGAAACGGCCCGGTAAACACCAACAGGCAGCGCAAAGCTGGCCCGCGGCTTCTTCGCTGCCGATTCTCTGGGTGTGATCAGTGCTGGGCCAGCGATAGAAGTGCAAGGGGCGGGGCGAACGTTCGGGGAGCGGGTGGCGCTCCAACCCCTGCATCTCGAGGTCGGGCGGGGCGAGGTGTTCGGTCTGCTGGGCCCAAACGGATCGGGAAAGACAACGACGCTGCGCATGCTTGCAACGCTCATTCACCCGACGCGAGGCAAGGCGGCGGTGCTCTCGTGGGATGTGGTGGCCGACGCAATGCAGGTACGCCGCAGCATCGGCGTGATGCCGGAAAAACCGAGTCTGTACGAGCGGCTGACGATCGAGGACAACCTGCGGTTCTGGGCGGAAGCGCACGAGTTGGCCGAGCCCGAGACGGCGATCCGCGAGGCTCTTGAATTCGTCGGGCTCGTGGAGCGGAGCCGGGAGCGAGTGGGGCAGCTTTCGAAGGGGTTGAAGCAGCGAGTGGCACTGGCCCGGGCGATCGTGCACCGGCCGCCTGTGCTGCTGCTCGACGAGCCCTCCTCGGGGCTCGACCCGTCGGCGGCAGTCGCGATGGAGGGAATGATCCGCGACCTGGTGCGCGACGGTGCGACGGTGCTGATGAACACGCACCGGCTGGCGGAAGCGGAACGGCTCTGCGACCGGGTGGCCATCCTGCGGGAAGGCGAACTGCTGGAACTGGGCACACCGAAGCAGTTGCGATCGCGGCTCCTGGGGAACGTGGTCGAAGTTGAATTCAACGGCGCGACGGACCTGCCGGTGCAGCGGGCAGTCGAATCGCTGCCGGGGGTCGCGGAGATCAGGTGGTCGCGGGGTGGGTTGAGCTGCCGGCTTCCGGATGCCGCCCGCGACACTCCGGAACTGGTTGCCCGGCTGGTACGTGCCGGAGCGAAGGTGGTTTCGGTGAGGCAGGCGGGAGACCTTGAGCGCGTGTACCTGGAGCTAATGGCGCGGAGCATCCACCCGGAACTGGAGGAGGCGGCATGAGTGTGATGACCGTGGCGCCGCCCGTGCGGGCGCTGATGCGCAAGGAGTGGCGGGAGTTCCGGCACCACCGGATGATCCTGACGACCGCGACGATCCTGCCGATCGCGTTCCTGATCCTGCCGATCCTGAACCTGGTGTTCTTCGATATCGACCGGGCGCCAGGCGGGGTGAACGTGGCCGTAGGACAGGCGATGTTCTGCTTCTTCCTGACGCCCGTGATCGTGCCGGCGACGATGGCGGCGTACGGGATCATCGGGGAGCGCGACCAGGGGACGCTGGAGCCGCTACTGACGCTGCCGATGAGCGACCGGCAGTTCCTGGCAGGCAAGGTGCTGGCGATCGTGATCCCGACCATCGCCATGTCGCTGGCTATCTACGTCACGTATATGGGGGTGGTGGCAGCCGCGGTACACAGCGAAGTACGCGGGCCGGCGCTGGACTGGACCTGGGCATTCGGGATGGTCATGCTGGCGCCGTCGTTGGCGCTGTTCTCCACGCTGATCGGGATGACGTTTTCGGCACGGGCGAAGGACGTGCGGGTGGCGGAGCACCTGAGCGGGCTGGTGTTGCTGCCGGGGATGCTGCCCATCCTCCTGGTGGTAACGAGGACGATCCCGGCGACGGTGGTGACGTGGGTGGTGTTCGCGGCGGCGGTGGGGCTGGTTGACCTGGTGCTGTGGCGAAGCGCCCAGCGCGGGTTTGATCGGGAGAGGGTGATCTCCACGGCGTAGGGCGCGGGATGGGCTCCGCGGCAATCACCACCCGGAACCTTTCCGCGTAACGGGCATATCCGCGCTACACTGGGAGTGTTATGCCCAAGCTTGGATTTATCAGCCGCATCCTCGGTGACTCGAACGAACGCGAGCTGAAGCGGCTCTCCACGACCGTTGCAGAAGTCAACGAATATTCAGAGGAGTTCGCGAAGCTTTCCGACGACGAGCTGTTCGCGAAGACTGCAGAGTTCAAGGCGCGCCTGGCCGACGGCGAGGAGCTGGACGACATCCTGCCCGAGGCGTTCGCGGTCGCGCGCGAGACGGCATCCCGGAAGGTGGGCGAGCGTCCTTACGACGTGCAGCTCATGGGTGGCATCGTGCTGCATGAAGGCAAGATTGCCGAGATGCGGACCGGTGAAGGCAAGACGCTCACCGCCGTTGCGCCGGTCTACCTGAACGCGCTGGCGGGGCGGGGCGTGCACGTCATCACGGTCAACGACTACCTGGCACGGCGCGACGCGGTCTGGTACGGGCCGGTCTACCAGTCGCTGGGGATGAGCATCGGGATCATCCAGAACAACGGCGTTTCGTACATGTACGAGCCGGGATACGTGCCGGGCGAGGAAGGCAGCACGGGCGGACTCGACGACCTGCGGCCGTGCTCTCGCCGGGACGTCTACCAGGCCGACATCACCTATGGGACGAACAACGAGTTCGGGTTCGACTACCTGCGAGACAACATGGTGCGCGAGTGGGACGAGAAGGCCCAGCGGCCGCTGTATTTCGCGATCATCGACGAGGTTGACAACATCCTTATCGACGAAGCGCGGACGCCGCTCATCATCAGCGGCAACGCCGAAGAGGCGAGCGCGACGTACTCGAAGTTCGCCAAGGCCCTCAAAGGGCTGCGCGAGGACGCCGACTACCAGGTCGACCACAAGGCGAAGCACATCGCGCTGACCGAAGACGGCATCACGCGGGTGGAGCGGGCGCTCGGCATCCCGGACCTGTTCGAAGGCGACCCGCGGCTGGCGCGGCACCTGGAAGCGGCGCTCGACGCGGAGTACCTGAAGCGCGTCGACCGCGACTATGTGGTGAAAGACGGCGAGATCATCATCGTCGACGAGTTCACCGGGCGGTTGATGCCCGGGCGGCGCTGGAGCCACGGCATCCACCAGGCGGTGGAAGCGAAAGAAGGGCTGCAGGTCCAGCGGGAGTCGATCACCTACGCAACGATCACCTTCCAGAACCTCTTCCGGCTGTACGAGAAGCTTGCAGGCATGACCGGTACGGCGGAGACCGAGGCGGAGGAGTTCGCCAAGATCTACTCGCTCGACGTTGTCGTGATCCCCACGCACCGGCCCATGGTCCGGCAGGACCAAGCGGACGTCGTCTACATCAACGAGCGGGCGAAATTCAACGCGGTAGTCAACGAGATCGAGGAGATGAACACGGCGGGGCGGCCGGTGTTGGTGGGCACGACCTCGATCGAGAAGTCTGAGTACCTCTCGACGCTGCTCACGCGCAAGGGCATCGCGCACGAGGTGCTGAACGCGAAGCAGCACGAGCGTGAAGCGTTGATCGTGAAGGACGCGGGACAGCGGGGCGCGGTGACGATCGCGACGAACATGGCCGGGCGCGGCACGGACATCAAGCTGGGGGCCGGGATCGCGGACCTGGGCGGGCTCCACGTGATCGGCACGGAGCGGCACGAATCGCGGCGCATCGACAACCAGTTGCGGGGGCGCGCGGGGCGGCAGGGCGACCCGGGTTCGAGCCGGTTCTTCGTCTCGTTCGGCGACGACATCATGAAGCGGTTCTCGCCGGACTGGGTGCCGGGGATGATGCAGAAGCTCGGGATGACCGAGGACATGCCGCTCGAG
>CAUJEQ010000257.1 GCA_963169135.1 Chloroflexota bacterium | reverse complement strand
CGAACAGGCGCTGCTGACTGCGGACCTCGCGGACTGGGCGCCCAAGCTCGACCAGCACGGGCTCATCTGGGCGCCGATGGTGGACCTGACGGAGGTGGTGGCCGACCCGCAGCTGCGGGAGCTGAACGCGTTCCAGCCGCTCGAACTACCGAACGGGACGTTCGAGACGGTGGGGGTGCCGTTCACGATCCACGGCGCGGACATCAGGGCACGGGGCCCCGCATCGCAGCCAGGAGACGACACGGCGGGCGCGCTGGAGGCGGCGGGCCTGAGCGAGGAAGAGGCGGCGGAGTTCGCGGCGAACGGGGTGTTCGGGTAAGTGGGCGGTCAGGCGCTCAAGCGGACGATGGCTTCCGGTTCGGGTATCGGGTCGCCGGCAAGCAGGGCACACTCGATCCAGCCCTCCATCGCGTCTCGAAGCATCTTGAGGGCCTCCTCGGCGGTCGCCCCGGCCGTCACGCAACCGGGGAGTTCGGGAGCCTCAGCGAGGTAGCCCTCGAGGTCGTCGCCGCTGATCACCTTGCGGTAGGGCCGGGCAACGATCTCCTGGATGAGGCGTTCGCGTTCGTCGTCAGTCATCGCCTTCCTCGCGGGTACGCTGGAGAACATCTCGGACGTACGGGATCAGTATAGGCCCTCGCCGGAAGGGGACAGACAACAGCAGCGACCCCTTTCGATAATGCTTATGGCTGCCGCGAGTGCGGACGAGGGTCCATCCGGAGAGCAGCAGGAGGCGCTCGATTTCCTCGAAGCGTACGTTCTTTGGCCGGGATGCCAGGCGCCGCCACAGTTCTCGCCTGTCCACGGAATGCAGGATAGCGACACCGAACTTTTGTGGCACGATGCGCGTTGGAACGAAGGATCGTGGTGGCTGGTGTGGGCCGCGAGGCTCGGGTCTCGCCGCCGCCGATAGCCCGAGCGGTGGAACCGTCGAGGTTGACGGGCCGGGGTTTGATTTGCATACTTGCGCAACTATGCAAGTGGATTCCAGCGAGGCCATCTTCGGCCAGTTCGCGCGGATCACCGGTGCGCTGTCCTCACCGAGCCGGCTCAAACTGCTGGACCGGCTCTGCCAGGGCGAGCAGACGGTGGAGCAGCTCGCGGACGCTTCGGGACTCAGCATTTCGAACGCGTCGCGGCAGCTGCGGATGCTGGCGGAGTGCGGGCTTGCGGCAGTGCGGCGCGACCCGCCCCGGGTGTACTACCGCGTGGCCGGCGAACGGGTCGTGGGGTTCTGGTTCGCGCTGCGCGAGTTGGCGCACGCGCAACTGACCGAACTCGACCGGATCGTCGCCGAGCTTGTGGCGGCCCGTGACGCACTGGTCCCCATAAGCCACGACCAGCTGCTGGAGCGCATGGCGGCGGGCGAGGTCGTGCTCGTGGACGTCCGCCCGGAGCCCGAGTACCGGGCGGGGCACATCCCGGGGGCACTCTCGATCCCTGTGGAGCAGCTCGAATCGCAGCTCGCGGGCCTCCCGGCCGGAAAGGAAGTAGTGGCCTACTGCCGGGGCCCCTACTGCATGCTCGCCGTGGAGGCGGTCGAGGCGTTGCGTGGTCGCGGCATCGCGGCCGTACGCCTGCAAGACGGATTTCCCGAGTGGAAGGCAGCCGGGCGACCGGTCCAGGTCAACTAACAAGGAGCAGCCATGATTGCCACATTGAAGTCCTTGCCGGCCCGGGTGGCCGGTCGCGGAAACGCCAGGAAACCGCCGGCCGTGCTTGTCATCCTCAGCGACGCGCCATTCGACGGCGACGCCACCTGGAACGCGCTGCGGCTGGCCGCGACGCTGCTCGACCAGGGCGCGGAGGTCCGCCTGTTCGTGATGAACGACGCGACCGACCTGGTGCGCCAGGGCGCGATGCCGGAAGGGGCGGAGTTCGACCTGCAGGCGATGCTGCGCGCGCTCCTGCCGCGCGGCGCGCGGCTGAAGATCTGCACAACCTGCGTGAACCGCTGCGGCATCGGCCAGGGCGAGGTCATCCCCGAGGCGATCATGGCCACCATGGGCGACCTTGCATCCTGGGTCGTCGACAGCGACCGCGTCGTGGTGTTTTAGGAGGCTGTGATGACTGACTCGCAACGGGTGCTGGTGCTGGGCGGGGGGATCGGCGGGCAAGTGGCGGCCACTCGCCTGAAGCAAAAGCTCGGCCGCGACGCGCGCGTCACGCTGGTCGAACGTTCGGAGACGTTCGTGTTCGCGCCGTCACTGCTGTGGCTGATGGTCGGCAAGCGGACGCCGGCCACTATCTCGCGCAACTACTCCTCGTTCTCCCGGCGGGGTATCGAGGTGGTGCACGCGACGGTCACCGCGATCGACAGCGCGGCTTCGGCCGTGGAGACGGAAACCGGCCGGCTGGAGTACGACTACCTGGTCATCGCGCTGGGGGCCGCGCTCGACCCGGACCGCATCCCGGGCCTGGCCGAACACACCCACCACCCATACGACCTTGCCTCGGCCGAGAGGCTCCGGGACGCGCTGGCGGGCTTCCAGGGCGGGCAAGTGACCGTGGCGATCGCGTCGCTGCCATACAAATGCCCGGCGGCGCCCTACGAAACGGCCATGCTGATCGACGGGTATCTGCGCCGGCGGGGCCTCCGCGCGAAGTCGCGCATCGAGATGTACACGCCCGAGCCGCTCCCTCTCCCCGTGGCCGGCCCCGTCGCCGGGCACAGCGTGGCGGCCGAACTTGGCCGGCGGGACATTTCGTTCCACCCGCGAAGCCAGCTTGAAGCCGTGGAACCCGGGGCGCTGCGCATCAGCGGCGAGAGCATCGCGCACGACCTGGCGGTGGTGATCCCGCCGCACCGGCCTCCGGATGTGGTCGCGCAGTCCGGACTGGGAGGACCGGGCGGGTGGATCGCGGTGGACCGTTCGACGCTGCGGGCGCGGCCGGGGAACGTGTACTCCATCGGAGACAACACGGCGATCCCGCTGGAAAACGGCATGATGCTCCCGAAGGCGGGGGTGTTCGCGCACGCAGAGGCGGAGGTGGTGGCAGAGAACATCGCGCGGCGGATCGGGGGAGACCTGTCCGAGACGGCATTCGATGGACACGGCACGTGTTTCCTCGAAACGGGTGGGGGCAAGGCAGGCCTGGCGCGGGGGGACTTCTACGCGTCGCCGCTGCCCGATGTTTCGATGTACCGGCCCGGCAGGTCGTGGCACGCGGCGAAGATCGGGTTCGAGCAGTACTGGCTGCGGCGGTTGCTGTGAGCGCGTGATGGCCGGCCGGGAGTGCCATGCCCCTGCAGCGGCGCCCCGTGGGCAGGCCGGGAAGCCCCTGCAGGCCGTTAATTGCTTACGCGTTTAAGCGTTCGCCTTGTCCCGGCTTCCCTCTCGTCCATATAATCGGTGGGATTCGTGGAATCGGATCAGGCGGGTGAACATGAAAGTCCAGGTCCTCCAGGAAAACCTCCAGCGCGGCCTCTCGATCGTCGGGCGTGCCGTGGCCACGCGATCGACGCTGCCCATCACGGCGAACGTGCTCGTTTCCACCGACCGAGGGCGGCTCAAACTCGCCGCAACGGACCTCGATATCTCGATTTGCGCGTGGATTGGCGCAAAGATCGACGAGGAAGGCGCGACAACCGTGCCTTCGCGCCTGATCAGCGACTTCGTGGCCCAGCTGCCCGCGGCCACCGTTTCGCTGGAGGTGCCCCAGAACGGCCGCCAGATGCGGCTGGAGTGCGCCCGCAACGATTCGACCATCAACGCGATGGATGCTGAGGACTTCCCCCGCATCCCCGAGATCCGCGACGGCGTAACCATCCAGTTCGATCCGAAGGCGCTGCGCCGGGCGATCGAACGGGTGGAGTTCGCGGCGGCGACCGACGATTCGCGCCCGGTGCTGACCGGCGTCCACATGAAGACCGAAGGTTCGCGCCTGACGATGGCGGCGGCCGACGGTTTCCGGCTGGCGGTGGCCGACATCACGCTGCCGGAGTCGCCTTCGGAGTCGATCGAGGTGATTGTGCCGGCGCGGGCGTTGCGCGAGCTTTCGCGGCTGGTGGGCGAATCGAACGAGCCGGTGGAGATGCGCGTGAACCCGCAGCGCACGCAGGTGCTGTTCGCGATGACCGACGTGGAGATGGTGGCGCAGCTCATCCAGGGGACGTTCCCGAACTACAACCAGCTCATCCCGGCGGAGTACGGGACGAAGGTGCTGGTGAACGTGGACGAGTTCAAGCGGGAGGCGCGGATCGCTGCGATTTTCGCGCGCGACGGCAGCGGCATCATCCGGCTGCAGATGGCGCCCGGCGATGCGGGCATGCCGGGCCAGCTGACCATCAGCGCGCGGGCCGACGAAATCGGCGACAACGAGGGCAAGATCGACGCGAAGGTGGAAGGCGAAGGCTCGAAGATCGCGTTCAACAGCCGGTATCTGCAGGACGTGTTGAACGTGCTGACGGGCACGGTGGCGCTGGAGATGACGAGCCCCTCGAGCCAGGGCGTGTTCCGTCCGGTGGACGAGAACGGGGTATCAGAGCCGGGCTACGTGCACGTGGTGATGCCGATGTTCGT
>CAUJEQ010000256.1 GCA_963169135.1 Chloroflexota bacterium | reverse complement strand
CTGAGTCGGCGTCCGTGCACGTCCAGCTTACGGTCACATCCGTGTTGTTCCAGCCAGCGACGTTCGGTGGTGGGCTCTCCGTTGCAGTAAGCAGCGGCGCCGTGAGGTCGGCAGCGGCAATCGCAAACGCCTGACTGACGTTCGGAGCGGGGGCGTAATTTGCATCGCCCGCCTGGTTGGCGTTGACCGTGCACTTCCCGACTCCCGTGAAGCTGACCGTCGCGCCGGCGGTCGTGCAGACACCACCCGAGGACGCGTCGATGGTGAAGACAACCGGGTTGCCCGAACCGCCACCCGTCGCGCTCACCTCATAGGTGCCGCCGAATACCGCGTCCGTCGGTGCGGTTGATGTGAAGGTGATCGCCTGGGGCGCAGCAGCGGTGGCGCCCTGGAGTTCGAACGCACCGCTATCGCAGAACGCGCTCCCGGCGCCGGGCCGCGGCAGGCCCCGCTGGTCGATCGCCTGCAGGCATGAGCCCGCGTCGGTTGCCACGCTGCCCGCCCCAAGGGCGACGGTCGGGGACGGCCCGCCATTGTCTGCGAGGGATCCGAGATTGAGCATCGTAACGTTGTTCTGGCTGTTGCCCTGGGTGAATCCGCAACTGAGGTCGTCGGAGAGGTTGCCGCCGGCGTCGGATACCCCAACCCCGAACACACAGTTGCCGCCGAACTCTCCTTGGTTGCCCGCCAGGATCGAGTTCTTAAGGCTGAGCGGGGCCACCGGAAAGCTTACGATCCCGCCAGCGTTGAGCCACGCGTTTCCCCCGTAGAGGCTATGCGGTGAGAAGTTGTCCACGATGGTGCTGTTGGTGACTTCCAGCGTCCCGAAGTCGTTCCAGATGGCGCCGGCTGAGTCGAGGCGTGTGCTCGCATTACCGCTGAAGGTGCTGTTCGTCACCGTGAGTGTGGTGCCGAGGCCCATGCTGATGCCCCCAGCCATATCGCCGTGGTTGCCAACGAACGTGCTGCCGGTCACGTTGGCAGTCCCGTTGTTGAGGACGACGGCGCCGGTGGTCTGGTAGGTGGTCGTCGTGGCACCAAAGTTCCCGCTGAGCGTGCTATCCGTGATGTTTAGCGTGCCGCTGACCTGGTGAACGCCCCCGACAATCCCACTGTTGCCGGCGACCGTGCTGCCGGTGATGTTAAGCGTGCCCCAGTTCCTGATCCCGCCAGTCCCGGCCAGCGCGGTGTTACCACTCACTGTGCTGTGGTCGAGGGTGAGCGTGCCCAGGTTCAGGATGCCGCCGTAGACGCCAAAGCCCCCGCCATCTCCGTCCGCGCCATCCGCGATGGTCAGGCCCTTCAGCGTAACGGTGACCGCGGTGACGACCTCGATCACCCCCACACGGGCTCCGCCGCTGATCGCCACCGACTGGCCGCTGCCGTCGATGGTCAGGTTCTTGTCGATGCTGATCGGTCCGCCACCGGAGGGCGTGAGCGTGATCGTCCCGCTGCAGCCGAACGTGAGCGTGTCGCCCGGTGCGGCATTGGTCACCGCCGCCCGGAGTGCCGTCTCGTCGCAGGTCGCAACCGTGGACGTCGCGGCCTGGGCTGGCATGGCCATCAGCCAGACGGTTGCGATGAGAAGTGCGCTGACCAGCGCAAGCGGCGTACGCCGGGATCGGTGGCTGGCAAGATGGATTGCGGTTCTCGATGGGGTGGGGTGCATGGCAGGTTCTCCATTTCATACACCTCCGCTGGTGCATGAAATGGACACTACCCTTCCGCGAGCGGAGCTGTCAATATTGACTGCACAGTCAGGGGGTGCGAAATGTCGTCCAGGCGTCAGTACACTCTCAAGAAGCGTGCCGAAGAGATGGCCGAGACGAGGCGGCGGATCACCGAGGCTGCCGTCGACCTGCACGGGACCGTCGGCCCCGCCCGGACAACATGGAGTGCTGTCGCCGAGCGGGCGGGGGTGGAACGCCATACCGTCTACCGCCACTTCCCCACCGAAGCCGACCTTTTCGGGGCTTGCTCGGCCCATTACTTCGCGGCACATCCCCTGCCCGATCTGGAACCGTGGCGAGCGATCCCGGACCCGACCGAGCGACTGGCACGCGCGTTGGACGACATCTACCGCTTTTACGAGTGGACCGAACCGATGTTTGCCAACGTCTGGCGCGACCTCGAGTTCGTCGACGCCCTCCGTCCCGGGCTCGCTCCCTTCTTGGGGTACCTGGCCCAAGCGACGGAGATCCTGGCCACTGGCTTTGGGGGTTGCGGCGAGCCACCAGGCCTCCTCGAGGCAGCTATCGAGCACGGCCTCGACTTTCGCACCTGGCGCTCGCTGGCAGCCCGTGACTGCGTCACTCGAACGGACGCGGTCCGACTCGTTGCCGCGCTCGTCCAGGAAGCCGCAGCGGCGTCACCAACGAGGGGATCTGTTAGCTCGAAGTAGGCCCGATCGAACGCCTGACTCTGGAGTACGTGGCGCATCATCGAATCTGCAGCTCTGTTGGGGCGCACGATCCGATGTCAGCCGCGAGTCCTCCCGAATGGGCCGGAAGATCCGCCGGTGTGGCGGGTCAGAGCGGAGGCGCTGGCTAGTTGGCGGCGGCCTTCTTCTCTGCCTTCTTCGCTTGTTTTGCCTTGGTAGTTACCTTCGGCTTGTTGGTCTTCCCCGGCTTCTCTTGTCCCTTCGCCATCGGATCGCCTCCTGACAGCACAGTAGGCTGCGTCCGCCTTCCAATCCAACCACGCGCGCCGCCGTGGGCCAGCGAACCGGCGGGCTGCAAGGTGCTGCCGGGACAGGCGAGCTTGCGCTCAGGACCCGGCGCATCTCGGACGCAGGTTGGTCCGGGCGCCGGTCGGCAACGCCGTCATGGCGGCCTGCCGCCGCTGCTGTCGCCATCCTCCAGGAGTCCCTGCAGCTGGCTTGCGGCGCCTGGCTCGTGTGAGAGCGGCAGACGCAGCAGCTCAGCGGACAATGCGCGGTAGAGTTCGCGGAGCGCGGGATCGGCGGCGAGCGCCCGGAGGTGGGCCTCGACCGTCCCGACGTCGCCCCGCGCCACCGGCCCCGTGAGCGCGTCGCGGAGTTCGAGCGCCGCCACGTTCGCGGAAGCAGCAAGGAGAAGCGGGGACAGGGCCGGGCGACCCAGCTGCTCTGGAAGGCCCGCCAGCGTC
>CAUJEQ010000255.1 GCA_963169135.1 Chloroflexota bacterium | reverse complement strand
CACTGGACCTCCAACGCCGAGGCGACCTTCCTCGCCGGCGCCCATGATGTGACGGTCTCGCGGAATTTCCCGCCCCAGTTCGCCGGCCTCATGGGTAAGACCTTGCTCGCGCTGGATGCCTTCACGCCGCTCTACGTCGAGTGGATGGAGCTTTCGCGACGCGACTTTCCGCCCAGGCTCCGGCGCACCTGGATGGCGAGCAACCGCTGGTACCTCAACATGCAGCTCACCCTCGCCGACTTCATGTTCTGCGCCGATGAGCGCCAGCGGGACATGTGGATCGGGATGCTGATGGCCCTCGCCCTCGTCCCACCCGATGTGTACGAGCGCGACCCTTCGCTCCGCAGGTTCATCGATATCGTCCCCTACGGCGTCTCCCAGCGGCCGCTCGATGCCCAGGGGCCGGTGCTCCGTGGCGTGGTACCCGGGATCGAGCCCGGCGACCGCGTGCTGCTCTGGAACGGCGGCATTACCGAGTGGAACGACGCCATCACGCTCCTCCACGCCATGGACCGCCTGGCCACCACGCGCCCGGAAGTCAAACTCGTCTTCATGGGCGTGAACCACCCGGACTACGCCTTCGGCCCCGATTCGGGCGTGACCAAACAGGCGATCGACCTTGCGCGCGATCTCCGGCTCGAAAACCGCAACGTCTTCGTCCTCTCCGGCTGGGTGCCCTACGAGCGCATCGACGACTACCTCGCCGAGGCCGATGCGAGCGTCTGCCTCGGCTACGAAAACCTCGAAAGCCGCTTCGCCTTCCGCACGCGCTACGTCGACCTCTTCCGCGCGCGCGTGCCGCTGCTCTGCACCCGCGGCGACGTGCTCGCCGAGCGTGTCGAGAGCGACCCGCTCGGCATCACCGTGCCCGAGCGCGATGTGGACGCCGTGGTGGCGGGGATCGAACGTCTGCTCGACGACACGGCGTTTACGGACCGGTGCCGCGACAATCTGGGACGCATCGCCGGCGAACTCGCCTGGGATGTTGCCACCCAACCCCTGGTCGACTTCTGCCGGGCGGGCGAAAGCTGGGCAATGCCGGCGCGACGGCGCCGCTTCGATGCCTACACCCGCAGCGCCTGGTACCTCGGACTCAAGACCATCACCCGGGGCCGGGGGTTCCGCGCCCCCTGACCGCTACCGCGCGTGCCGGATTTCGGCGGCCGCCGGCGGCAGGAGCCGACCCAGCTGCGGGCTCTCCTCGAGGCTGCCGAGGCGTGAACGGCCAACCGTCACTTGTGTGCAATTGTGCGCTTGTGGTATTGTGCGCGGCGAGGAGGTGCAGCCATGAGCGCGAGACTGACTGTCGTGCTCGACGACGAAGAACTGTACCGGCGATTGAAAGTGAAGGCCGCCCTCGACGGTGTCCCGATGAAGGAGCTCATCGAGCGGGGGCTGCGGCTTGTGGTCGATGCGGGGGCCGCGCCGGCGGCCGAAACGAAAGCGTTCGATTGGGACGAATACGAAGCCATGTTGAGGCGGCTGGAGGACCAGGACGAGGCCCTCGGACTGGACCCGGCGGCGCTGCCGGAGGACCTCTCCGATATCAAGCGCCAACTGTACGGCTTGCCGGAAGCCGGGCGCCTCTGGCCGCACAGGGCGGCCGAAGAGTCCGCCGAGTACGACGCCCCGTGAAGGTCTTCTTCGATGCGAGTGCACTGGTGCCACTGGTCTACACGCGGGACCAGTGGCACTTCACGCTCCGGCGGCACCTGGCGCTCCTCGGCCAGGGCCGCCCCTTTACGATGGTCACGAGCAACTGGACGCTCTACGAGGCGCTGACCATCGTGAAGCGGGCCGGCCATCACCGCGTGGTCGAGTTGCACCGGTACGCGGCGAAGACCATGGACATCGCGACTGTGGATTCGGGAGTCGAATCCGAGGCGCTGCGGCGCTTCGTTGGGTGGAGCGACAAGACGGCCTCCGTGGTCGACCATGCGAATCTGCTGGCCGCGCTCGCCAGCGGATGCGACGCCATCCTCACCTTTGACGCAGACTTTCTGCCAATCGCACAGGGCACGGGAATCCGAGTGCTGGGGGCGCGGTGACGCAGTGGTGCTGGCCCGGCCACTTTCGGGCGACAGACATCCCAGCGCGCCATCCCTGGCGCGCCTGCTATGGACCTTCTGCGCCTCTCTGTTCATCCGCCGCCATTCGCGTGAGGGCGGCATCCACGCGCTCGCTCACGCGCTCGCCTCGGATGGATCCTTTTAGTCATCGATGACGGCGTCGACTTCGACTTCGATGAGCATCTCCGGGCTGATGAGCGCGGCGACCTGGACCATTGTTGCGACCGGGCGGAGGTCGCGGAAGCACTCGCCGTGCGCCCGCCCGAACTCCTCCCAGCGGGAGATGTCGGTCACGAACATGCGCGTACGGACCACGTGCCGCATCGCTGCGCCAGCCTCGGCGAGTGCTGCCTCGATGATTTCGAAACAGCGTTTCGCCTGGAGGTAGCCATCGCCGGGGCCGAAGACCGAGCCGTCCGGCGCGGCGGCGGTGGTGCCCGCCACGAAAACGTGGTTGCCGGTGCGAACCGCGCGCGAGTAGCCGACAACGGCTTCCCAGGGGCCGCCGGAGGAGATGAGCCGGCGGTTCACGGTGGCGCCTCGCCGTCCTCGGCGCTCCAGAGAGTCGGCTGGACCTCGGCCTTACGCGGGGGCGCCATCCCCAGGTGACGATAGGCGGCCGCAGTGGCGACCCGGCCGCGGGGTGTGCGGTTGAGGAAGCCGCACTGCAGGAGGAACGGCTCGTAGACATCCATGATGGTGTCGGACTCTTCGGAGATGGCGGCGGCGATGGTCTCGAGGCCGACAGGCCCGCCGTCGAACTTCTCGATGATGCAGCGGAGGACGGAGCGGTCGGCGTCATCGAGGCCCAGGTCGTCGACATCGAGCATGGCGAGGGCGGCGCGTGCGGCATCGAGGGTGACCGCTCCCCCGTTGCGGACTTCGGCGTAATCGCGGACGCGGCGGAGCAGGCGGTTGGCGATGCGGGGCGTGCCCCGGGAGCGCCGCGCGATCTCGAATGCGGCGTCATCGGGCACACTGACGCCCATGAGGCTGGCCGAACGGCGCACGATCACCGTGAGCGTCTCGGGGTCGTAGAAGTCGAGGCGGAAGACCGACCCGAAGCGATCCCGCAGGGGCGCGCTCACCATCGCGTAGCGAGTGGTGGCGCCAATGAGAGTGAAGCTCGGCATCGCAAGCCTCACCGAACGGGCGCCCGGGCCTTTACCGATGACGAGGTCCAGGGCGAAATCCTCCATCGCCGGGTAGAGAATCTCTTCGACCGTACGCGAGAGCCGGTGGATCTCGTCGATGAAGAGGATGTCGTGTTCCTTGAGGTTGGTCAGGATCGCCGCGAGGTCGCCCGGGCGTTCGATGGCGGGGCCGGAGGTGGTGCGGATGGAGACGCCCATCTCGTTGGCGACGATATTGGCCAGCGTGGTCTTGCCCAGTCCAGGCGGGCCATAGAGGAGCAGGTGGTCAAGAGCTTCCTCGCGCTGTTTTGCGGCTTCGATCGCAATGGCGAGGTTGGCCTTGGTGCGGTCCTGGCCGGGGAACTCACCGAGAGTCTTCGGCCGAAGCGAGCGCTCGGCCTCGTCGTCGACGATGAGGGTGGCGGCCACGAGGCGCTCTTCGGTCACAGGCCGAGTATAGCGCACAGATGTTCTAGCGCGACGGCGAAGCTCATTCCCGTCCGGTCAGGGCCGACTGGATTGCCGACCGGAGGCCGGACAGTTCGTACGGTTTCTGGATGAACCCGGCGAGGCCGAGGCCGGCGAACCGTTCGGTGCTGTCCTGCTCGGTGAAGCCGCTCATCAGCAACACACGGGCCCCGGGATCGACATGGCGGATGGCGTGAAACGCCTCTTCGCCGCCCATGCGGGGCATCGTCATGTCGAGAAGGACGCAGGCGATCCGGTCACGGTTCGCCGCAAACAGGTCAACCGCCTCCAGGCCGTCGACCGCCTCGATGACATCGAACCCGAACGAACGCAGTGCGCGGGCCGTGACCGCGCGGACGGAGGGTTCGTCGTCCACGACGAGGATTGTGCCGCTTCCGCGCCAGGCGGCGGACGGAGCGGACACTGGTGAGGCGGCGGCTCCATCGCCTGCCGCCGGGAAGAGGAGCCGGAAGGTCGCTCCGCGGCCGGGTTCGCTTTCGACCTTGATGGCGCCGCGGTGGCCGCGCATGATGCCGAGCACGGCGGCCAGCCCGAGCCCCCGCCCGGTGAACTTGGTGGTGAAGAATGGATCAAAGATGCGGGTGAGCGTCTCCGCATCCATCCCGGCGCCCGTGTCGGCCACTTCGAGCGCGACATAGAGGCCCGGTTTGAGGCTGGGCGCAAGATACGTTTCTGCGAGCAGCTCGCGCGTCGCCTCGATCGTACGCGTGGTAATGGACATTGCCCCATCGGCATCCCCGATCGCGTCGGATGCGTTGACGACCAGGTTCATGACGACCTGGCGGAGCTGGGTGGCGTCTCCCTCAACCGGCGGGAGGTCGCGCTCGAACTGGTAGTTGAGCCGCACGCCCTTCCCGATTGAGACGCGCAGCAGGTGCGCCATCTCCTCCACAAGGCTGTTCAGGTCGACCTGCTGGACCACAAAGCGGCCGCGGCCAGAGTAGGCGAGCATCTGGCGGGCGAGTTCCGCGGCGCGCTGGCCGGCGGTCTCGATCGCCTCGATCGTGGGCCGGGCCGGCGAAGTGGGCGAGAGTTCGGCCAGGGCCAGTCCCGCATTGCCGAGGATGCCGACCAGCAGGTTGTTGAAGTCGTGGGCGATACCCCCGGCGAGGACGGCAAGCGACTCGGCCTTCTGGGCCTGGAGCAGTGCCTCGTCGGTGCGCTTCCGCTCGGTGATGTCGCGAAAGCCGAGGGCAACGCCGCGCGCCGTACCATCGGCCAGCCGGACGGGAGCGAACGAGAACTCCCACCAGAGTGGGCCCTCGGGAGGCTCGACCTCCCGGGCGAAGGTGAACGAGCGTCCGCCGAGTGCCATCTGGAAGTTCCGGAGGAACGCCGGGTGTTCGGATTCGGAGACCCACTTCAGGGCGTGGTCGCCGACCTGCGGGTCGCCGCCGTGCAGCGTCCGAAGCAGCTTGCAGGCGGCGTCGTTGAAGGAAAGGATGCGGAGGTCCGGGCTGGCGAGGATGATGCCCTCGCTCGAGCTGGCAAAGACCGCGTCGAGGTCGGCCGCATGCTCGCTGAGTTCGCGTTCATAGCGCAGCTTCTCGGTGATATCGGTACCGACGCTGGCCGTCCCAATGACGTTCCCATCGACATCGCGGAGGGGGAAGAGCGCGACCTGCAGGTCGATGATGTGGCCATCCTTGTGCCGGCGGCGGACGTGGCGTTGTGACGGTGCCTCGTGATGGAGGACGCGCTCCCAGCTGGCCTGGCTCCGGGCCAGATCGTCCTCCGGAATGAGCATGCCGAAGTGTCGGCCGATAACTTCGGCGGCGGCATAGCCGTAGATGCGCTCCGCAGCCGGATTCCAGTTCACGATGTGCCCACTGGTATCGACGCTCACCACCGCCTCGCTTGCGGATTCGATGATGCTGGCGAGGCGTTCGACCGTCTCCTGGGCCTGGCGGCGCTCCGTTATGTCGCGGCTACTCCCGACGATCCGGTAGCAGGTCCCGTCTTCATCGAAGAGCGCGGTCATGGTCACGGCCACCCAGCGAGGCTCTTCGCCCACCAGCGTCTCTTCGTACTGGATGCTGCCGCGGCTGGCAATGACCGCCGCATACCGGTTGAACGCGTTCTCCAGCACCGGCCCACGGAAGATCTCTTCCACACGCTTGCCCGCGACCCGGGCCGGATCGAGCCCGGTCATCCGCGAAAACGCCCGGTTGATCAAGGCAACCCGAAACACGCGCCCGGCTCCGTCGCCTTCGACATCGAGGACGAAGAGCCCATCGGAGGTGCCGTCGACGATAGCGCGGTAGTTGGCATCGAGGCGCGCCCCCTCGTCCTCGGCGGTCTTGCGGGCGGTGATGTCGCGACTGGTAATGGCGATGCCATCGCCAAGCTTCACGACGGTGTGACGGAGCCACCGCGCGCTGATCACCGGTTGCGTCACTTCGAATTCCTCATCGACGGGCTCGCCCGTCTCCGCCACTCGCACGTAGCGCTCGAAGAACTCCGGCGCGCTGTCCATTGGCATCAGCTCCGAGAGCCGCATCCCGATAGCCTCGCGCGACGGTGCGTCGATGAGTGCTTCGGCCGCCGGGTTCATTGCCACGATGATGAAGTCGCTGATGGGGCCGCCGCCATCACGCTCCGCCCGAAGGATGCAGAACGCGTCCTGGCTGGCATCGACAGCGGCCCGGTAACGGGCTTCCGATTCTGCCAGGGCCTGCTCGGCCGCTCGCTTCTCGGAGATGTCCCGGATGAAGGTCGCGCTCCCGAGAATATCTCCATCCTGGTCGAAGACGGGGAAGGCGTTCAGCTCCACGGGGAAGCGGCGGCCCTCCCGGTCGATGCGCTCGGTCTCCGCGGCGACCGCCAGACCGGCGCGGAGCCGGGCCGCCATGGCCGAGGTCTCCTCGCGCAGGTCTTGCGGCACGATCTCCCAGGCATGGCCGCCAATAAGTTCCTCCGCACTCCAGCCGAAGAGCCGTTCGGCGGCTTTGTTCATGCTCACCAGGGTGCGGGTGTTGTCCCGCCCCAGGATCGCGTCTGTAGCAGAGGCGACGATGGCGGCCAGGCGCGCGTGGGATTCCTGGAGACGCATCTGTTCGGAGAGGTCGCGGACGATGCTGGCCGTGCCGATGAGGGTCCCACCGGACGCGTAGATCGGGAAGAAAGAGATGTTGAGAGACACGGTGGAGCCATCCCGGCGGACCCGCAGGGTCGAATGGCCCGCCACGCGCGACCCCGCGAGGACCCGCTGCCGGACGGCTTCGACCTCGGCCCGATCTGTCTCGGGCGCCAGGATCGTCATGTGCTGGCCGATGACTTCGGCAGCGGTGTAACCGTAAATGCGCTCGGCAGCCTCATTCCAGCGCACGATCCGGCCATCGAGGTCGTGCTCGATGACTGCATCGTTTGAGGATTCGACGATTGCCGCGTAGCGGGCGAGCCGTTCCTCATGGGCGCGCCGCTCGGTCATGTCAAAGGTGATCGCGACGACCGCCGCGACCTGGCCATCGGAGCCGGTGAGCGGGGTGGCAGCGACCTGCGCGGGGAAGGTTGCACCATCTTTCCTGCGGAGCAGGAATTCGCCGGAGAGCGCGTTTCCCGAGAGGAGCCGGGCGACATGGCCGTCGGATGCCGGCCGCTCGAAGCCAGGCAGAACGATTTCGCGCACGGGCTGGCCCAGTGCCTCGTCCCGGGAATAGCCAAAGAGGCGTTCGGCGGCGGCGTTCCAATAGACAATACGGCCGGCGGGATCAACGGCGTGAGCGGAAGCATCAACCCGGTCGAGGAAGTCGGCGCGGAAGGCGATCTCCTGTTCGAGCTGGCGGCCAGGGCGGAGGTCGCGGGCGAGCCCCTGCACCGCCGCGCCGTTGCCCGCGCTGCGCTCCACGACGGCGAGGCGAACCGCGAGCGAGTCCGGCGAGGCATCGTCGAAGACGTCATCGGCGCCGGCGGCAAGCGCATCCAGCTGGGCTTGCCCGGCCCCGGCCCGGACGAGGATCGCAACCGGGGCCGAGGTCATCTCCCGGAGCGAGGCCATGTACGCCGCAAGTTCATCGCGCGCGAAGCCGGCGAGGACGGCGACGGTGGGGCTGCCCGCGTCCACTGCCCTGGTGGCCTCTTCGATGGTGGCGCAACGCGTGGCTTCGTAGCCGCGGGCGTGGAGCGACTCCGCCAGCTGGCGGAAATCCGCGTCGGAGGCTGTGAAGATAAGCATGTTCACGGCCGGGCTCCTGCGCCTGGAGGACGGGCCATGGCAACGCCTGCCCGTCCGCGGGACAGCGTACCGCATCGTACGTCACGCAGTTCGCCAATCTCAGTAGGCGGAAACCCTATTTAGCCAGGCCCGGCGCGCCCGGCCAGGGCAGGCTCCGAAAGGCGCCGAAGCCGCCGTCCGCGTCCCGCGGAAACCGGCAGACCTCGACCACCGCATCTCTGTTCAACGGGCCGTGGATGTGCGGATACGCCAGCCCGTCGGCCTGGACCACCCACCGGATTTCGGCCTCCACCCGCGCAGGGTCGATCACCAGGACGAGCCATTCGCCCGGCTGGTCCGCGTAATACCGGCTGGCAACGTCGACCAGGTTGCGCTCGCCGGCGGTGCAATGGATGAACCCCTCGGATTCCAACGACGGTGGCGTGTAGACACTTTCGCCTGCGCTGCTGTTCCAGGTGGGCTCGGGCACCATGTGGTAGATCTCGGCCACGAGGCTCAGCGCCGCTTCCGCAGGCGCCGCTCCAGCGGGTCGCGGCGCGAAAACGGCCTCCGCCAGCGTCGGCGGCTGCGGCCGCGTCCGCCGACGCTGAATGGCACCGCAGCCACCTCGACGTGGCGGCGCTCGCGGAGCATGTGCGTCAGCCGCTTCAGGCTCTGGTTGACGAGCGGGCGCTGATACCAGCGGTGGCCCTCGAGCAGCGGCACCATCACGGTCACTTCGTGCGGGGCGCGCTTCAACCGGTCATCGATATAGCGCGAGATGGGATCGCTGACGTTCCGGTAGGGCGAGTCGATCACCACCAGCGGAATGGCGGGAAACTGCCGGTTCCAGCGATCTTCGACGGTCGAAGGGGTGTCCGGGTCCACCACCACGTGGAGGGCGGTGACATCGCGCGAGCGTTCGCAGGCGGCGCCGAGCGTCATCACCGTGGCCAGGTTCACGTCCTCCACGGGCACGATCACAGGGACGCGGGATTCGCCACGGGGCTGGATGTCGAGCTGGGCATCGGGCGAAACAAACAGGGTCCGGTGCAGCTGCCTGTAGAAGGCGCCGATCCGCCAGATCGCGATGCTCGCGAGCGGGACCGCGACGACCACCAGCCAGCCGCCCTGGGAGAACTTGGTGACCACGATGATGAGGGTCACAACACCGGTGACGATCGCCCCGAAGCCGTTGATCATCGCGGAGCGTTGCCAGCCGGGCGGCTTGAGCCGGAACCAGCGCCGGACCAGCCCGGCCTGGGCCAGGGTGAAGCAGAGGAACACGCCAAAGGCGTAGAGCGGGATGAGGCGGGTAGTAGTGGCGTTGAAGGCGACAAGCAGCAGGATCGCCCCGCCGGCAAGGGCCGCGATCCCGTAGCTATAGACAAGGCGGTTGCCGCGCGGGTGGAAGATGCGGGGCAGGTAGCCATCACGAGCGAGGATGGCCGCCAGGAGTGGGAAACCGTTGAACGCGGTGTTCGCCGCGAGGAAAAGGATTCCCGCCGTGAAGCCCTGGAGCAGGTAGTAGAACAGGTTCCGCCCGAAGACCTCAGCGCCAACCTGCGACATGACGGTCTCGCGGTCGCCCTCTTCGTAAACGATACCGAAGTGCCTGGCCAGGAGGGTGGTCCCGATGAAAAGGAAGCCCAGGAGGAAGCCCATGGCGGCCATGGTGATGATGGCGTTGCGCCATTCCGGCGGCTTGAAGGCGGAAACCCCATTCGAGATGGCCTCCACCCCGGTGAGCGCCGCGCACCCTGCCGAGAACGCCCGCAGCACCAGGAACCACATCAGCACGTTCCCCGTCTGTTCGAGCTGCACCCGCGGTTCCCCCGTTTCCAGGACGTTGGGGGCATCGCTGAGGAAGACCTTCACCATCCCCCCGACGATGGTGGCGCCCAGGATGAACACGAACCCATAAGTCGGGATAGCGAACACCGTGCCCGATTCGCGCACGCCGCGAAGGTTCCCGAGGGCGATCACCAGGACAAGCCCGATGGCGAGCGGCACGGCGAAGTCGTGGGTGCCGGGCGCGGCCGAGACGATCGCTTCGACCGACGCTGAGATCGACACCGCGACGGTCAGGGTGTAGTCGATGAGGAGCGCCGCGCCAGCCACGATCCCGGCCACGCGCCCGAGATTCTCCATGGCGACGATGTAGGCCCCGCCGCCGGCCGGGTAAGCACGGATGAGCTGGCTATACGAGATGATAACGACCGCAAGCAGGGCAGTGATGGCGAGCGCGATCGGCAGGCTGAGGTTGATGCTCGCCGTCCCAGCGATCACCAGGATGAGGATGATCTCCTGCGTCGCATAGGCGGTGGAAGAGAGAGCGTCCGAAGAGAAGACCGCCAGCGCCACCTTCTTGCTCAGGCGCTGTTCGGCCAGGCGGGCACTGGAGACCGTGGTGCCGATGAGGCGGTCCTTCAGATCGAGGAAGCGCCCGCCCCAGCCGCTCCGGCGCTCGGCGTACTCGGTTGCAACGAAGTGGCCTCTCCCGGTCTCGACGATGCCGGCCCGCGGAAGCTCGACCCGATAGCGGGAGACGCGGCCCTGTTTATCCGTTGCTGGGGTGTATTGAGGACCGCCGCCAGAAGCTGGCATACAGGGTAGACTAACCCCGGGCACGGGGTACCGTCACGTTCCCGGCCGCGGCCGAATGGGACCGCAGGGCGCGCCGAACAACGGCATCCTCGCCGGCGTCCGCCGGAACCGAAACGTCCACCCGGTACCCTTGTCCAGGCCCGGGCGGGGCTCCGAGCCGCGCCAAAATGGCTCTAGGATGGTCGCGATGCTGATCCTTTGTACAACCGACGGCTCCCACCAATCGCTCCACGTGCTCCCCCACGCCGCCGCATTTGCTCGTGCGACGGGCATGGAGGTTGCACTCACTCGCATCTACGAGGACGACGGCCAGGCGGAAACAAACCCCGACCGCCCGCAATGGCTCCACGCCGCACTTGCTGAACACGGCATCGCGGGGAGGGTCGTCGTTGCCGAACGCGGCCCGAATGAAGACACGGCCACGGCCATCGCGCGGGTAGCCTCCGAGGCCGGCGCTGCGATCATCGCCATGGATTCGCGCGGCGTTGGGGCGATGCGCCATGCCATCTTTGGCAGCACCGCTATCGCCGTACTCCGCAAAAGTCCCTGCCCGGTCTTCGTCACCGGGCCCGCGACCGGCCCGCCCTCGGCCGCCGACCCGTACCGGCTCGCCATCACCACGGACGGCAGCCCCGCATCGCGGTCGGCATTCGTGAAACTCGGCCCGTTGCTCGAATCGGCCTGCGTCCCGGTGGAAATCATCGGCGTTTACGTGCCCGCCCTGGCCGATGCTCCGCTGACGATCGAGCTCGAACGGCGCGAAGCGACCTGTCGCGCTGCCGCTGCCATGCTCCCGCAGTGCATCCAGTCCACCGTCGG
>CAUJEQ010000254.1 GCA_963169135.1 Chloroflexota bacterium | reverse complement strand
GGCGCCGGGTTCAGCATCACAGCCCGGCCGGCCGCCCGGGCGATTTGCATCGCCGCCTCGATGGCGGCCATGCCAACCTCGAACTGAACCATGAGGATGTCGGCGTCCTCGATGGCGGCGCGTGCGCGCTGGATGTCGGCGGCGCCCATCGCGAGGTTCGCGCGCGGAACCGCCAATATGGCGTTGTTTCCGTCGTCGAGGACGATGGGCACGGCGACGCCGGTGCCGAGGGCCGGGTCGGTGAAAACACCGGACGTGTCGATGCCTTCGTAGCGGAGGTTGGCGAGGATCGCACGCCCGAAGTCGTCGTCGCCGACACGGCCAACCATCGCGACTTCGGCGCCGAGACGGGCCGCGGCCGTGGCCTGGTTGCCGCCCTTGCCGCCGATGAACTGCTGGAAGCTGTGGGCGATGAGCGACTCGCCAACGGCGGGGAGCCGGGGCGCCCGGACCACGAGGTCCATCATGAGCGAGCCGACGACAGTGATCCTGACCATGGCCGGAGTCTACCGGGCGAACGCGCATCGCATCTTCCCGCGCGGGTCTTTACGCTAGGCGAATGACGCGGATCCTCGGCATCAACGGCAGTATTCGCCCCCGCAGCTCGGCCGACCGGGCGCTCAAATTTACGCTCAAGGCCCTGGAAGCAAACGGCGCCCAGTGCGAGACGTTCGAAATCGGCTCGCTCCCACTGCTCGACGGGCGGCCAGAGGACCAATACCCGGCGGCTGTGGGGGCGTGGCGGGCCGCCTGCTCGGCCGCGGACGGATTCGTGATCGCGGTGCCTTCGTATCACGGCGCGATGCCAGGGGCGCTGAAGAACGCTCTCGACTTCATTGACCTGCCGCATGCGGGTGGCAAACCGTTTGCCATCATTGGCATCGCCGGAGGGGATGCGGAGCCACCAGTGACCGACGTGGTGCGCGTGATGCGGCACATCGGTGCGGTCGCGGCGGTGCCGGACGTGGTGATCTCGCGCGCTTCGAACCACTGGGGAGCGGGCGATGAGCCAGCCAACGCAGGCGTGAAGATCGCCATCGCGAAGGTGGCAGAGGATTTGGTGGCCCTCGCAGCGCTGCGGGCGGCAGGACAGCTGCCGCAGCCATGAGCGACCAGCGTGCGGGATGGCGAGAGCGGGATTCGCAACGGCCGCGCGGCCAGTTCTGCCCGGACTGTGGCGGCGCGCTGTTCTTTGACTACCGCGGGGGCGAGCGGCCGCCCACCTGTCCCGCCTGTGGATACGTGCGAGTGCACTACCCCGGAGTGGGGGTCGCGGTGATCATTCGGGATGAAGCCGGGTGGGTGCTGATGGGCAGGAGGGCGCAGGGGCGGTACGCCGGGCTGTGGTGCATCCCCTGCGGGCGGCTGGAGTGGGACGAGGATGTACGTGAAGCGGCTGTCCGGGAGTTCCTGGAGGAGACCGGGCTTGAAGTCGAACTGACCGGCGTGGCGGCGGTGCATTCGAACTTCCACGACCGCGAGCGCCAGACGGTGGGCATCTGGTTCGACGGACAGGTAGCCGGGGGACACCTGTACCCGGCGGACGGGGAGCTTTCGGAGCTCGACTATTTCGACCCGGCGGCGCCCCCACCGCTGGCCTTTCCGACCGACGCCATCGTGCTGCGAGAACTCGCGGGCGGGTGAACGGCCACCGACAGGCGGCTTCTCGGGTTATCGCGCAGGATGAGACGGACCGATACTTGGGATACGTGCGGACAATGGTTGCGGCAACGCAGTCTCGTCTGTAGCGTCCGCCCGGCAGGACGATTCGGGCGGGTACCAACGGAGAGTGCATGACGACGGCGCAGTTCTCGCTCAACCACGCCGCCCTGGCCCAATCCGCAGGGGATGCCGCGCCGGAGGCGACGCCGACACCGCTGTGGCGCGAAGCCCTCTTTCCCCTGGACTGGATGTCGCTCCGGACATCTGGCGTGTACTGGGGCGTGGGGGTGCCCCGTGGCGAAGGCGAGCCGGTGGTGGTGGTGCCGGGGTTCCTCGCGACGGATGTCTCGATGATGGAGCTCTACTGGTGGCTCGCGCGGATCGGTTACCGGCCGCACTTTTCGAACATCGGCCGCAACGCGGATTGTCCGGACTTCGTTGCGTCGAAACTGCTGGAGACGATCCAGAAGGTGCACGGCGAGACGGGCCAGCGCGTGAGGCTTATCGGTCACAGCCTCGGCGGGCTGTTGACCCGGAGCATCGCACTGGGCTTCCCGGAGTATGTCTCGTGCGTTATTTCGATGGGGTCGCCGTTCCGGGAAGCGGGCACGGCACACCCTGCCCTCATCGCCGCCACGGAGGCCTTGCGCGGGCCGGCAGGCAAGCACGTCGCCCGAAATCTGAAGCCTTCGTGTTTCAGCGCGCACTGCAACTGCAGTTTTGGACGCCGCATGGCGTCGCCCGAGGAGTACGAAGTCGCGCACTACGCGGTCTACTCGAAGAAGGACGGCGTGGTGGAGTGGGAGAACTGCGTGGAGGAAGACTCCTCCCTGAACGACGAGGTCAACTGCACACACCTGGGAATGGCTTTCCACCCGGGCGTGTACCGGGTCCTGGCGCGGCGCCTCCGGGAAGTGCCCGCGAGCTAAGGGACCGAGCGGTCGACCGCGACCGGCAGCGCCGTGCGCCCCCAGTCGGAGAGGTCGTTGGCGTAGCCGGACTGGTACTTTTCGACGAGGAGCGCCCGGGCGAGGGCGTCCTCACCGGTCCCGGGTCCAACGAGGCGAGCACGGCCGGCGAAGCTATGGCCAGCGATACGAACGGTGACTTGCGGGTGTTTGATGAGGTTGCGGACCCAGTGGGCCTTCGGGTGGCCTGCATCCCCACCGCTGCCGCTGAGCATGTAGAGCGTTGAGTCCGCGATCCCGAACCAGATCTCGATCTCGCGGGGCTGGCCGGTTGTGCGGCCGGTAGTTGTCAGGTAGCAGTACGGCTCGCCGGCGTGGTGATCCCAGGACATGCGCGGAGCTTACGCCCCTGGGGGCGGCGGCGCCGGACAACAGGAAGCCAGGTCGATCGACCTGGCTTCCTGCTGTCCCTGACTTCGGGACCTAGACGGCAGCCTTTTCAGCCTTCTTCTTCGAGTCCTTCGAGGCGGGCTGCATCGCCTCGAGGCTCTTCTTCACCACATCGGCCACCGGATTTGCAGTTGCCCACGTTCGGGCGACTTCGACGGCGGCCTGGGCCGTTTCCTTGTTCGCGTCGACAATCTTCTGGACGACCTCGCGGGCGTCCCCGCCAGCGGTGACGGCTTCCTGGTAGGCGGCCTGGGTGAAGGCAAGGGCACGGCCTTGCGCCGCGGTGGTTGCCTCGAGCACGGCTGCGTAGACATGGCTCATGTCGGCCGGCTCGGCGGCGAGCTTCTTGCCAAGCTCAAGAGCTTCGCGCTGGCCCTTCGCGACATCGGAGGCAAACTGCTTCGTGACGTTGAAGCCGCGCTCGTTCGCCCTGGTGACGGCGTCGACGAGGACGTCGTAGCTGGCGAGTAGGGAGTTGTAGTACTTCTGGACCTGATCGTTGGCCATGGGGATATTGTTTCCTTTTGCGGTTGCGCCGCGGTATCTATGTGCAAGTTACACATAGCTGCAAGATCTTGTCAACAAGATGCTTCTAGCTGCATACTGCAGTTATCGCAGGAGACACCATGGCCACCCGGAAGACAGATAACGACACACCCGAAGCGAAACCCCGCCTTCACGGCGAGATGCTGGCGACGAGCCTGCTCGCCTTCCTGAAGGGCTGGAACGCGTACGGATATGAACTGACCCAGCGGCTGGCGCAGGCTGGATTGCCCCAGTCGGACAGCGGGACGGTTTACCGGACGCTCCGCCAACTCGAGAAGTCGGGGTTCGTGTCCTCGTTCTGGGACACGTCGGAATCGGGGCCGGCGAGGCGGATGTATAGCCTGACGACGGCGGGCGAGGTGTTCCTTTCGGGGTGGATCGACGTGCTCCAGAACTACCAGACGGTGCTCCAGAGAGCCACGTCCGGGTTCGCCGCGGCGAAGGAGAGCGGCACAACCCGGTAGCACGCGTCTGAGGCAGGCACCTGCCTTGTAGCGCGCGGCCGCGCGATATATCGTCAGAGTCTCAGCATGAGATGTGCTGGCGGAGCGTTGGGTATGACTGTGGAAAGTCCGCGCACCTACCCCGATACACGCCGAGTCGATGGGCGCGACGTGACGTTGCGGCTCATGACCGCGGGAGACCGGCAGGCGGTGTTGGAGTTCGCGCGGAAGCTGCCGGAACACGACCTGCTCTTCTTGCGACGGGACATCACCCAGGCAGCGGGAGTGGATGAGTGGATTCACAATATTGCCACGGGAGAGGTCGTTACGATCCTCGCCCTTGAGGGTGCTTCAGTGCTGGGGTGGGCAACGATCCACCGGAACCATCTGCGCTGGACGGCGCATGTTGCAGAGCTACGCGTAATGGTGGCGGAAGGGGCGCGCGGGCTCGGCCTGGGGCGCATCCTGACGCAGGAGGCTTTTGCCAACGCGGTTGGTCTCGGGATCGAGAAGATGGTGGCGCAGATGACGCTCGACCAGAAAGGCGCCGTTGCGGTGTTTGAAGGGCTCGGGTTCAGGCCGGAGGCGCTGCTCCGCGACCAGGTGAAAGACCGCGCAGGCAAGAAGCATGATCTGCTCGTGCTGAGCCACGATGTCTCGAAGTTCGGAAGCCAGCGTGCGGCGTTCGGGATGGACCAGGCGTTCGGATTCTAAGCGCCGTCCGTCAGTCGGCGCGCTCGGCGAGGACGACCGTGCGGAAGGCGTATTCGCCTTCGCCGGCGGGACCGCTGCAGGTCATGAGCGTGATGCTCTCCGTTCCTTCCCGGCCGTGCAGGAGCGCGCCCATATCGATCGTCCCGAGGGCGTACTCGATATTCGAGGTGACGCGGTACCGATGGCGGGTGCCATCGCTCAGGGCGACTTCGATCTCGTCGCCCGGCACAAGCGCCGAAAGTCGATTGAACGCACCGGGACGGCCAGCGTATTCGAAGTGCGCGGCGAAGAAGGTCGCGCCGCCCTCGCCGGGGACTGCGTTGTAGGCGGGGTTCCAGCCGATGCTGGAGGTGTCCTGGGGGACATCGAGTCGGCCATACGCGTCAAGTCCGTAGCGGCCGACGGGGGCGTCGCTAAGCCCGAGCCCCTCGATGGTCACGGATGCGATGTCGACTGGACCAGGGGGAGGCGGAGCGACGGGCTGTCCCGGATCCTTGCCGTAGCGCTCGATGGAACGCTCAACCTCGGCGATGAACCGGTCATCGATACGGGCGGGCATGCCGGTCAGGGGGTCGCGGCCAACGTACCGGAGTTCCGCCCCGAGACCCGTGGCCCGGGCAGCCTGGCTCCCCGAAACCGGCAACGGCTGCCAGGCGACCGCGAGCGCCAGAACCATCAGTGAAGCAATGAGCGTTGCGGATGACCAGCGGAGCCGCATGGGTAGAGTGTATCTCGCGGGTGTGCGCTTCACACAGGAAAGGATCGGCATGCCGGTGCGAAGCGCACACCCGCGACCGAACGACAGCAGCTCGAAGACCCGGTTCAGCCCGGGCGCGATTGTGTGAAGTGCCTCACACTGCAGGTGTGATCCGGGAATTCCTGGCGTTGACAGTTAACCTTCACGCCGGTACGTTCGTTCCCAGTAACAACAGCGGCAACGCCGGAGGTATTGACATGGTTAACGGCAAGATGTTTGCGGCGACCGCGCGCGGGGACGCGTCGATTAGCTAGGTTCTGCGACCAGCAGAACGGCATCGATGCCGTACCGCCAGGCGGTACGGCTTTTTTTCTTGTCTCGAAGATCCCAGCTAGAGGACGCATGGCTCCAGCCTGAAGAAACAGGCTGTGCCAGTGCATCTTCGCGACAAACACAACTGCAGTAGTCCGACCAATTGGGACAGCTATGGTCAACTCAGACCGGGCTGTGCAGGATTCATGCGCCCAGTTCAACAACTGGCATAAGTAGAAAAGGTGTTACTCACGTGTTGAACCAGATGATGACGCACTCTCCTCGCATGGCTGCTTTGTTGACCAACAAACGCTACGGAGAAGATGCGGCAAGGGATCCGATGATTGCCCACCGCATGGAACTGAAGAAGAAGCCCATGCCGGTGCAGCCGACCACCCAGGCATCCGGGGCTGAACAGCTCCGCGAACGGCCGGCCTGAGAAACGCACATGGAGGTGAATGAGATGTATCGAATGTTGACGCAAGTCACGCACGGCCTGTCGATGACGCATGATGGGCGGCTGTATGCGAGCGGGCAGCCCGAGCCGGAGTGGCTTCAGCACCGCTACCGGACGGCGCAGGCACTGCGCGAACTGAGCCGTTCGGAACGGCAGGACCGGATCGCCGCGGCGCCCCCGAGTGGACTGGTGGCGCGGCTCCGGACCGTGCTTCGAATCGCTTGATGTGCAAGCAGCGGCCGCAGAAGAAGAGGGGCTCCCGTTGGGAGCCCCTCTTCGATTTGGTGCCGTGCTTCCAGGGTCAGTACTCGAGGAGTTCCTTCAGGCGGCCATTGAGGTTCTTGCGCTGGAAAGTCGCCTTCTCCAGGTCGGCGATGTAGTTCTGGACCTGGAGTTTGCGGAGGGCCTTCAGCTTTGCCTGGCCTTCGGCGATGCGGTCACGGCCGCCACCCAGCATCATGGCAAGGGGTTCGTTGACCGCGGCGTCGGTCCAGTCGCGGACCATGCGGGATTCCGCCTTGTTCAGGTAGAGGTTCTGCTCCTGCCGACGATCGGGAAGCTTGAACATCATGTGCTTCAAGCGCTCGATGTGATAATCCATCATGCGCTGACGGTCTTTGGCGACGAGCCGGTACATCTCGCGCTCGAGCGGCGTCTGCGCGAACTGTTCGCCCTGGCTGAAGAGCGTGTTGAGCATGCTGTCCTGAACAAAGAGGACCATGGCGAGTTCGGGGAAGCTGCGGGCCTCCTGGGCTGCGCGGGAGAAATCCGTGGGGGCCTGGAGACCGAGACCGCCGCCGTTGGCGAGGGCACGCTTGCGGAATGCCTCGGCGTGGCGGGCCAGGTCGTAGATGACCGTGGAGAGGAAGAGTTTCAGTTCGAGGTAGCCATAGCTGATCTGCGGGAGCCAGCCGGACCAGAGGGCACCGACGTAGTAGGCGCGCTCGCTCTGCTCGGTGAGGAACTGGCAAACGGCCTTCTCCATCTCGGGAGCGATGGGCTTGAGGCTCGCCCAGTCGAGGTCCGTGGCCGAGACCCAGCGGTCACGAATCGCATCTTCGTACAGGGGAACACAGCAGTCAGCCCAGATGATCGCCTTATCGAAGATGGTGTAGCCCATGTCTTCGACGACGGCAGCCGGGAAGGAGCCGCGCGCGATCTCGGAGCGGTTGTACCAGACATCGGGGATATCGCCGTAGGTGCCCACGTTGAGGTCGCCGATGGTGAGACCCATTTCCGGGTCGCTAGCGCGCGCGCGAATGCCCCATTCAGTCGGGACCTTCATCCACGAGAGGTCACGCGGGACTGCGGCCTGGCCGCCCTCGAGGAACTCTTTGGCGCGCTTACCATCGACCTCGGCGCGGAGGGCCTGCCAGATGACCTGGAGGCTGTGGCCCTTGGAAAGGGCAATTTCGATGAGGCCGCTTTCCCAGCCGAGCTGGGCGGCTTTGTCGCGCGCTTCCTGGGGGATTTCGACCTGGGTGGCCTGGGCGGCCTTGGCGAGTGCTTCTCCGGTGGACATGTGCTACCTCCGATGGGGTCGGGCGTGTTGGGAAAGCGCCCGGCGCATTGCCGGGCGCGTGGAAGTCGTCCGGTTGCCCCGGCCTAGGCCGGGTCCAGGAACTGGGCCATCAGCGGCCCAAGGCGCTGGCGACGGTCGCCGAGGCCGGCGACAGTGAGCCGGTGGACGTACTCATTGATCTGCCGCTTGCGGAGGAGGAGGAACTTCTGGAGGCCTTCATCGAACTTATCGACGCCGCCGCCGAGGAGGATGCAGAGCGATTCGAAGACTGGCGGGAAGGTCACATCACCGGAGCCGCCGCCGGAGGCATCGCCTTCGGCTTTATCCAGGTAGTGGTGGATCTCCTCGCGGCGCTCGGGTTCGGTATCGAGCACGTACTTGAGGTGCATGACCCCGAAGGCGAGGTGGCGGGATTCGTCCTGGGCGCTCATGCGGAAGATGCGCTTATCGGCCTCGGTCTGGCCGATGAGTTCGCCCATGCGGAACATGGACTGGACGAAGCCCTCGGCCTGGACGTGCATGAGGACGGACATCTCGGTGAAGTCGCGGGCCTCGATGAGGGTGCGGAGGCCGAGGCCGGCGCCCTGGGCGAGAAGGCCGCCCCCGTTGGCAAGGGCGCGCTTGCGGAAGACATCGGTATGGCGCGCTTCGTCCATGATCTGGGACATCAGGAAGAGGCCGGCCTCGAAGTCCTGGGCGCTAACAAATGGCATCCACTGCCCGGGCACGTCGCCGGCGATGAACTCGACTTCGGTGAGCATGGTGCAGAGCTGGCACATGGCCCGCTCCATCTCATCGGGGAGATCTTCGAGGGTGTCCCAGGGGATGTCGCGGGCCGAGGACCACTGCCGTTGGGTGGCCTCTTCATAGAGCATGATGCAATTCTCGGACCAGACGTCGGACTTCGACATGTAGTTCGGTCCAAACCGCTGAGCGCCGGGGCGGGCAACGGCTCCGCGTATGCGGTACGTCATATCGCCACCGCCGCGAGCAGCGTCAGCATAGCGCCCAAGGTTAATTTCCTTCAGCGTCAGCCCCTTTTTGCCGGGGACTGCGGAAGCTGCATCTTCGTAGAGATTTAGCCACGAGAGATCGAGGCTAGATTCGGTCGCCAGGTTTGCGGCCATGGGTGAACTCCTTCTGCTTGCGTCAATAGCGGCGATAGTCTACGTCGAACGTCCCACGGCTGGGAAGGACGAATTTACCGTCAGGTAGGTTTGCTGCGTCTTAACGAAGTTAATCCGCGCAACGAACCTTTTGGCCACCCCTCATCCACCGGCGATGGAAGGTCGATATCTCTGGTAGAAACCGGGAGGTCACCCGATGTCAGCCATTGAACACGCATGTCCCTTCGACGAGCGGGCCCGCGCGGCTCGCTGCCAGGCCTGCTGCAACGCCAGCAGTTCGGTCCCGCCGTGTGTCGCGGCGTACCTGGGAGGTCGCGCGCACCGGTACACCGAGAACGTGGTGCCGATCCGCCGGGCCGAGCCGGTGGTTCGCCGCCAGGCGGCTTAACGAGGAACGCCGGCTACCGTCCGCACGCGACGATGTCTTCGGCGTTTCGGCACCAGGCAAGGAGGGCCGCCTCCTTCGAACCCGGCCTGGACCGCGCGGTGCGCGGCGAGCCGCTCTTCGTGGCGGTTGCGATGGCCGACTGATCCTCGAACCGCCCGGTGATCTCCTGGCCCGGGAGTTCATGGTGGGTGATCACGCCCAGGAGTGCGCGGCGGAGCAACATGCAGGGAGTGTGCGCTGGAACAGCAATGGGCGCGGATGGCCGGGGGCTGCCGGACGTGGGATGATCGCGCAGCCATGCCGAAGCAAGTCTCGAACGTCGCAACCGACGACTACCTGACGGCGATTTACCGCCTGAGCCACGACGAAGGGCTCGATGTGATCGCGGTGCGCCTGGCCGACCGGCTCGAGATCACCCCACCCTCGGTGGCCGGGATGTTGAAGCGGCTCATCCGCGATGGACTGGTGAGCACCGACACGCGAAAGACGATTCACCTGACACCCGAGGGCCTGAGACGGGCGGAGCAGATGGTTCGGCGGCACCGGCTGGCGGAGTGCCTGATTACGAACGTCTTAAAGGTGCCGTGGTGGCGGGCCTACGAAGAGGCGCACCTGCTGGAGCACGGCATCTCGGACATCACCGAGCCGCACCTGTTCGAGACCCTGGGGCGCCCCCAACGCAGCCCGTTCGGGTATCCCATTCCGGGACACGGCCCGAACCGCAGGCTTTCGATGACGACGTTGGCGGACATCAGGGAAGGCCAACAGGCCGTGATCGACCGGGTGTTCGAGGAGGACGAGCAGCTCTTGCAGTTCTTCGATGAGGAAGGGATCAGGCCTGGCCAGCAGGTGCTGGTCGAATCGGTCGCGCCATACCGGGGGACCGTCACGGCTCAAATCGAGGGTCGGCCGGTGGTGATGGGGACGCAGGTGGCCGGGCGAATCTGGGTGGTGCCGGCGACGTAATGGCACTCGGCCCCGATGGATTCACGGTGGACGTCTTCATATCCGCTGCGTACAGCCGACAATCACCACGTGGAACCCGTGCACTTGCACCGTGGGCGTGGCCCCCAGCGTGTCCTCGTCATTGAGGACGACCCTGCATTGGGGCGGCTGATTCAGCTCGTGCTGGGCCAACATACACCCGACATCACGGTCGCTCGGTCGGGCGCGAGCGCGATCCAGGCGATCGCCTCGGCGCCGTTTGATGCGATCGCCTGCGACATCAGCCTGCCGGACATGTCAGGCCTGGATGTGATTGCGAAGGCGCGGGAGCTCTCGCCGGCGAGCGGGATCGTGGCCATCACTGGTTTCGTGGACGTTGACGTAGCGGTGCGGTCGATGAAGGCCGGGGCCGACGACTTCCTGGGCAAGCCCTTCGACGCGGAGATCCTGTGGCACCTGCTGAACAAGGCAGTGGACAGCCGGGAAAGGCAGATAGCCGCCGAGCAGGCCGCCGTCTACCGAAAACTCGCCTACACGGACGCACTGACCGGGAGCCCGAACCGACGCTTCATCGACGAGTTCATTGTCGATGCAGTGACGGCTTCGCAGCGCCACAACCGGCCGCTCTCGGTGGCCTACGTGGACATCGACAACTTCAAGCTGTTGAACGACTTCGTGGGACATGAAGAGGGCGACCAGGTGCTCAAGCGCGTGACCTCGGCGCTGGCGAGGTTCATCGAGCCGCCGGCACAATTTGCCAGGTTCGGGGGCGACGAGTTCGTTGTGGTATTCCCGGACGCGACCGCGCCCGAGGCGAGGCAGGTGATGGAACGCGTGCGGCGAGCAGTGGCCGAGATCGAGGTGGTCAATGGAGCGCGGATCACCCTGCCCACCCGCATCAGTTGCGGCGTCGCAGCATTCCGAGGCGTGGAATCGCCGCGTGACCTGATTGCGGAAGCGGAAGACCACATGTACCTGGACAAGGCGGTGGCCCCGACAGTGGCGCCGGCGCCGGGGGGGCCAGCCTCAGCCGAATCGCTCCTGAAGGTGGGGAACCTCAAGGCATTGCGGAACCTCGTGAAGGCGATCGACCGCCGGGACAGCTATACGCGGTTCCATAGCGACCATGCGACGCAGCTTGCACTGACAGTTGCACGCGAGCTGCAGTTCGATGAAGACCAACTCAACGCGATCGCCATCGGCGGGCCGATCCACGACCTTGGGAAGATCGTGGTCCCGGACGAGATCCTGAGAAAGCCCGGTCAGTTGACAGCGAGCGAGCGGCGGAGCATGGAAGAGCACCCGGTGATGGGAGCGGCGATCACCGCCGCCGTCACCGACTACGACACCGTAGTGAACCTGGTGCGGCACCATCACGAGCGATTCGACGGCAACGGGTACCCGGGCCACCTGAAGGGGACCGCAATTACACTCCCGACGCGGTTGTTCACTCTTGCCGACGCGTACAGCGCGATGACCACCGACCGGCCGTACCGGAAAGGGCTCACGTTCGAACGGGCGATCGAGGAGATTGTGAACGGGCGCGGGACCCAGTTCGACCCGGACCTCGCCCGGGCGTTCGTGGCGATGATCCAGCGGGAATTCGGCGGGAACGAGGCGGCCGCATGAGGGCAGGCGCCTACTTCCTGTTCGAAATTGTCGCGTGGCCAGCGGCAATCTGGTGCGGCATGGAACTGGTATTGAGGGTGGCGATGGGCGAGACCGCAGGGATCGACAGTGCGGGCCTGACCGGTGCGTGTGCGGCCCTGACAATCGTCTCGGTGCGCTGGCGCAGCCGGCAGCCTGAGCTGGCATCGGCCAGCCAGTCCGGTGACTGAACCGGCGGTGCTTACGAGTAGAACAGCTGGGCGATCGCCATTGCGTAGGCCATCACCTGTTCCGGGGCAAGCGCGTACGCAGGCGGGCTGAGTGAGACGGAATCGGCGACATCCCAGACCTTTTCGACGCGCGCCCTGACCTCATCCGGAGTGCCGCAAACAACGAATGTCTGGGCCATTTCGTCGGGGACGAGGTGCTTGACGCTGAGGTAGCCGCCGGAGCTCTTGACGCCTTCCTGGAGCATCTTCGCCTCCTTGCCGAAGCCGTGGGCGGTAAAGTAGGGCTCATATTGTTCGACGCCGGCGTAGAAGGCGACGGTGGCCTTCGCGTCTTCAATCGCTTGCTTCCGGTCGGCATTCGGGGCCACGAAGAGCCACGCGTTGAACTCCACATCCGAGCGCTGCCGGCCAGCCTTCGCAAGCCCGGCGTTGATGTCATCCATCACCTTCGTTGTCGCCCATTCAACTGACCAGATGGGGTGGCCGATGATGCCATCGGCGACCTCGGCCCCCATTCGGAGGATAGGCTGCCGCAGCCCGGCGACCCAGATGGGGATGTCGGTGCGCAAGGGGGCACGGAGGGACTGGAACTCGCTGAAATCGAGGTTGTGGTATTTGCCCTCGTAGCGGGTGAGCTCGCCGGTGTGGCTCTTCTGGATGACGAGCCGGACGATTTCGATCACTTCACGGAGGTGTTCGACGGGTTTGCCGTAGGGCATGCCGAAGAACCCTTCGCTCCAGGAGCGGACGCTCGAGCCGAGGCCGAGGGTGAAGCGCCCACCGCTGATCATGTCCATGTCCATGGCGGCAACGGCCGTTTCGAACGGGCTCCGAGTGAAGGCGAGGGCGATACCGGATGCGAGCTTGAGGCGGGTGGTCGCGCCGGCTGCGACAGCGAGCGGGATGAACGGCGGGCCATAGACCTGTGGGGCGAAGACGCCCTCGAGGCCCATCGCTTCGAGTTGCTGAGCCTGGGCCTGAATCATTGGTGCGGGCATGGGGGAGACGATTCCCCAGAACTTGCGCTTATCGCTCACTGCGAATCTCCTGATGCCGATTGAGCATTGCGCGACCGGGGGGCCACCGGAGGGAACGCGGGCGCAATCCTAACAGGGCGGGGCGGGGATTGACAGGGCACCGAGCGGCCTGGACAGGTATGCTTCGCGCACCTTATTCGCGGAGTGAACAAACCTATGGCCCGGTTGCCATTTGCCCTGCGTTCGAACATCCCGCAGGAACTCCAGTACGTGTGGGACAAGAACACCACGCAAGGCGTGTTGCCCAACATCTTCCGGACGATGGCGAACAACCCGGTGGTCTGGCGAGCATACCTTCGGCTGGGAAACGGGCTCTGGAGCGAATGCGGTCTGGATGTGCAGACCCGCGAACTGGTCATCCTGCGGACGGCGATCCTCCAGCACAGCGCCTACGAGTGGCACCAGCACGTGAGCATCGGGCGCCGGGCGGGCCTATCCGACGGGCGCATCGTGGCCCTGCATCACTGGCGGGCGAGCGACCTCTACTCGGAGACGGAGCGGGCGATCCTGGCGTATGTAGACGCGCTGGCGGCGAGTGACCACCCGCCGACGGATCTCCACGAGTCGCTCGCCGCGCACTTCCCGCCCGCGACCGTGGTGGGGATCAACCTGCTTGTGGGCTACTACCTGATGACGGCGAAGTTCCTGGGGGCGATGGAGGTCGAGACGGAGGGACCGTTCGTGGGCTGGCAGCTCGGGGCGTGAGGCGCGCCTCGCCGGTAAACGCGGAGCGTGGATGCTAGGATTCGGCAACTGCCGCGCCGGAGACCCCCATGACCCCAAGCACAAGTGCCCATTCGATCGAATGCGTCGGCCCGGAACGGCCGGGCGGACAGGGGCTCGACCACAACCAGGAGGAGTCGGGGAACCTCGCCATCCACAAGCTCCTGACCAGTGAAGACGGCCGGGCGTGGACCGACTTCGTGGCCACAGCACGGCAGGCACGGGACGGCAGTTGGAGCTACGAGGCATGGGCGCTCCGCGGGATGGTCCGGTGGATTAGGCGATACGGCCCCCGTGGATACACCTACGAGGTGATCGAGGTCGCTGGCGAAAATCCCCTCGAGCGGCAAGATCACCGTGCCCTGGGCACGCTGAGGGAGGAGCTGGCTGCGGCGGGCAACCCCGACGACCTCCAGCGGGCGTTCGTCGAACCGGGAGCGCTCACCTACCCCTACGCCTATGAGCGGATTTCTCAGCTGTTCGACAGCCCCAACGCGCCCGACCTGGTGGTGAACCCAAAGAGTTACGCGTACGGGCGCCAGCCGGGCCAACATGGTGCGCTCGACGTGATCCAGTCGCGGTCGCCGCTGGTTTTTTCGGGCCCGGGGGTGAAACGCGGCGCGCTCATCGACGCAGAGTCGAAGCAGGTAGACATTGCGCCGACAGTCGCCCGGCTGATGAGATTCCCGCTGATCGACGGGAAGGACCAGACCGGCCGCACCAGCAGCGAACGGAGAGTTGCCCCGGATGTGTACCTGGAGCGCCAGGACGGGCGCGTGCTGGAGGAAGTGTTCGATCCGGCGAACGGGAGACCCGAGCGGGTGTACATCATGCTGCTCGACGGGCAGTCACACGCGGAATTGCGGCAACGGCTCGAGGAGAACCCGGACGCTATCCCGAACCTGCGGCGGCTCATCGCGAACGGGGCACTGTTTGAGTACGGGAGCATCACCAACTTCCCAAGCATCACATGGCCGAGTCACAACGCGATCGGAACAGGGGCCTGGTGCGGGCATCACGATGTCGTGAATCCGAGCTATTACCTGCGGGAAACGCGAGAGACGGTTTCGCCCCAGGGGCAGCAGTTCGACACCGCGCGGTTCCTGGCGCCAGGGGTGGAGACGCTCTACGAGGCGTTTCACCGGGTGTTTGGCAAATGGGACGGGATGGCCGGCGCGTTCACCGCCTCGATCAACGAGCCGTGCACGCGAGGTGCCGACCATGCCTCGTTGGAACGGCGGCTGGTAGGCGACAGGGGCGAGCTGATCATGTTGACGAAGGAGACCGAGCACGAGATCAGCCCGCGCTGGTACAACGAACTGGAAAGCGACGGACACAAACTCCAGGGGCAGATCGATAACCGGGCGCTTGCGCAGGCACGACAACTGTTCCTGGATGAATCGCACCCGGCGCCCATCTTCACCTACCACGAGTTCGCGCAGCCTGACTCGTCCGCGCACGACTACGGTCCGCACCACGAAGGCGCCCGGGAGGCCCTCGACGAGACGGACGTGCGCATCGGACATGTCCTGCGCACGCTGGAAGAGCGAGGTCTGCTCGAATCCACACTGTTCGTGGTGACGACCGACCACGGGATGGCGACGCAGGATGTGTCGCTGCGGGCGAACCCGGCACGCATCCCCGAGCGCGACGGCATGGCGGCGGTGACGACAGAACCGCTGGTCTACCTGCGGGATTTGCACGTGGAAGTGGTTGTGCAGCGGGATGGGCGCACCGCCCAGCTGACTGTCCTCGACAACGACGCGGAGCCTTCGGGCGAGAAGCCGCCGGTCGCGGATGCCGAAATCCTGGTCTCGGACCATCGCGATGGGAAGGTCGCGCGGGTGATCACCGACGCGAGCGGGGTAGCCGGGATCTCGATCCCGGCAGACCTCGAGCCGGCAGACCTGCGCCTGGCGATCCATGCAGAAGGCTTCAACTCTCGACACATGCGCATGGATGGCTCGAACTTCGTGCTGGACCTGCGGGAGGTGCTGTACAGGAAGAGCTAGGGCGGGCACGCCTGCCCAAACTTGCCCAACCCTCACGCGCACGGTAGATATGGACATGCATAACCGAGCCGGTAACCCCTCCGGGGGCCGGACTCCAGCACTAAGGCAGGACGTTTTGCACGACTATTCCAGGATGGTCCCTCAGGCCACGCCCGAAACCAAACCGTATTGGGACGGACTGAAAGAGGGAAAGCTGATGATTCAGCGCAACAAGGCGACGGGGCTGGCTTACTTCCCGCCGCGTCCGTTTGACCCGCGCGACCCGTTTGCGGAAGTCGAGTGGTTCCAGGCCAGTGGCCGGGGCAAGCTCGCGACGTACGTGATCAGCCACCGCCCGCCTCCCGGCTACGAGGCGCCATTCTCCATCGCCGTTGTCGAGCTCGCCGAGGGCGTGAAGATGATGACCAACATCGTCGAATGCCCGCAGACGCCGGAAGCACTCCAGCTCGACATGCCCGTCGAGGTGGTGTTCCACAAGGTGAACGACGAGATCACGCTGCCGCTCTGGCGGCCGGCGAAGGGGGGTTAGTCCAGTGGTGAAGCCAGGAAGTGTCGCCATCGTTGGCGCGGCAGAGATGGTGAGCCCGCTGGGAGTGTTCCCCGAGTTCTCGCAGCTCGGCCTGCACGCGGAATCGGCGATCCGCGCGATGAAGGAGACCGGCCTCAAGCCTTCCGACATCGACGGTGTCGCCTGCGCCGGCGCAAGCCCGACTGAGGTCGCCTATTACCTCGGGATTACCCCGAAGTACGTCGATGGCACGTCAGTCGGCGGTTGCTCGTTCATGATCCACGTCCGCCACGCGGTGGCGGCCATCGAGTCGGGACTGTGCACGACAGTCCTGGTTACGCATGGCGAAAGCGGCAAATCGGGCATCGGCCGGGGAGGATTCCCGGGCGGGCGGCAGGGACTGAACGCGCAGTTCGAGCAATGGGCGGGCCCGACAGGGGCGCCAACCATGTTTACGGTCCCGGTGAAGCGGTACATGAAGCAGTACGGCATCACCGAGGAACAGCTCGCCATGGTTGCGGTGGTCCAGCGCGAATACGCGGCGAAGAACCCAAACGCGATGATGAAGGACCCGATGACGGTCGAGGACGTTCTGAACTCGCGCATGATCGCGTATCCGTTCCGGCTGTTCATGTGCTGCCTCGTCACTGATGGCGGTGGGGCCCTCATCCTGACCGCAGCCGACCGGGCGAAGGACTTCCCGACGAAGCCGGTGTACATCCTCGGCACGGGCGAATCGGTTGAGACGCCGATGGT
>CAUJEQ010000253.1 GCA_963169135.1 Chloroflexota bacterium | reverse complement strand
CGCGGAGACCGGCGACCGTCCCGGTTCGAACGGACTCGCGGGGGCCTGGAGCGGCGACGCGCCAGAGTTCCCGCGAGCATTTGCGGGCGCGTCTTCCTGCGATTTGGCCCCACAGACTGAAACGGTCGAGCTGGCGGAATCCCAAGCCTCGGTCACGTTCTGCAACCGCCCACGCTCGCGCACAAAGACGATCACGATCGTCCGCCACTACTTCCCGGCAGGTGTACCTGTCCAGCGCCCGGTCCTCACCTTCTCTGCCCCCGCCATCCTGCCGGCCTGCAGTGCCACGGACGCAGCCGACGGTGCGACAACCACCTGGGCATGCATCGTCCCCGCGGACTGGGAAGGGACGGTCCAGCAGGGCGCACTGGATGGCTGGACCGACGGCCCCTGCCCCGGCGACCTCGAAGTCGAGCCCGGCACCTATAACCGGGCGTGCACCTACCGGATGGGCGCCGTCACGGTCCAGGCCACGTTCCTGGAGCACGGCGTCCCGCTCGCGGACCAGGACATCCCGCTGGTGACGGTCGGCGGCCTCTCGGTCGCGCCGAACGAGCCGGCCACCACAGCGCCTGCCTCGTGGGGTCCACTCAGCGCGAGCCCGCTGCTGACTCAGGATGTAGCCCTGCTCATCGACGGGGCGCGCTGGCAATTCACGGGCGTGCCGGAGCTAAGCGGCGAGGGCTGCAGCTGGGACGCCGCACCCGCGCCCGGCGCCTCGACCGCCGCCGTCGTCGTTCCGCCCGGTGGCGATTGCGTCGTCGCGTTCTCGCTCGAGCGGCTGGTGGCTTCGGTTGTCGTCCATCAGATCTACCTCAACGCGCCAGGGGACTCGCCCGAGGTCTCCATAGCGGTGGACGGCGTCCCGAACGCCACCCCGTGGCAGACCGGCGGGACGCCCGTGGACCGCTGGGAGAAGACCATCGGCGTCTCAGGCGCCGGCTCGACGGTGGAGGTTGTGGCAGCGCTCCCGGCCGGCTGGGCCCGGGCAGCAGCTTTCGAAGGCGGCTGCGATTCGTACGACGGTCCCGTGACTCCGCTGCCCGGGGAAACGGCCACAACGACAATCCCGGGCGTCGCTCCGGGCGACATCGTGGATGTCTGCTTCGTGAGCGTCGCTGTCGGGAGCGTGGTGCTGGTAGTCAACGAAACCCACGCCACGGACGGCCCGGAATGGTGGAACTTCACGACCACTTCGCCGTCACTCGGTGCCCCGGCAGTTGTGACTGCAGCCAATCCGCTCCCCGGTCCAGCGCCCGCGAACGGCCAGCAGTCCTTCGCGCTCGTCCCGGCTGGCGGTTACACCATCAACCAGGCCGCCGGCCGCACAGCCTGTCTGCCGGGCGCGACGGCCCTCGAGTTCGAGACGCGGGCGGCAGCAAAGACTGGCTCTCCGCCTTCCGACAACGAAACGTCGGGGGTGGTTGGCGCCGGGGACCTGGAGTTCGCGGTCCTCAAAGGACAGACCACCTACATCCGCTTTGACAACCCCGGCTGCGGCACCGTCCTCGAAACGGGTGTGATTGCTATCGAAGTCGTCAACGACCTGGACGGTGACGGCGTCCGCGCCCCGGACGAGGAGGGCGTCGCCGGTTGGCCGGTCACCGTCTCGGGGCCGGACGGCGCCGCGGACCTTGTCACGGACACCCAGGGTATGGCGCACTACACCGTGGTCACCGGCGGCTCGTACCTCGTCCGCGAGGGAACGGTCACGGGATGGCTCCTCACCGGGCCGGTGGAGATGCAGGTGACAGCCGGTCTCGGCGAGACGGCCCACGCTACCTTTTTCAACCAGCCCCGGGTGGCCGTCTCCGCATCGATGTCCGAGATTTCGCCCCGAAACCCCGGCGGGGCGCCCGGAGAAGGCTGGTCGTTCAGCCTCACCGGGTGCGGCGTGACCCGAACACTGGAAACGCAGGCCAACGGGGAGGTTACATTCCACGGCCTGCCGCCCGCCGCCGGTTGCGAGTACGCCGTAGCCGTCGCGGAGCGCCCGGGCTGGGCAACCATCATGCCCTCGAAGACAGCGACCCCGACAGGCCCCGGCCAGGTGTCGCAGCTGGTGTTCATCAGTGTGAAAGTCGATGTCTGCCTGGATTGCGCGATCCCGCCGGCTGTGACGGGCGGCCAGCCCAGTGCTTCCGTCCCTGTCCTGGCCGTTCTTCCCGGGGCCAACCTTGTGGCCTGGCCCGGCGGCCCCACTCCGGTGGAGGAAGTGTTCGGGAACGCCGATGGAGTGGTCGCCGTCTACCTCTGGGACGAGGCCGCGGGGGCCTGGTTGAAGTACTTCCCGGGCCTGCCCGGTTACCTCAGCGACCTGGACGTGCTCGAACCGGGAGCAGCCTACTGGGTCATCGCCAGCGATCGCTCGAACATCCCGGTAGCAGGGGCCGGATGAGCGGCGGCCCACCATTGACCGCTCCTCGCTTGCTGTCCCTGCGCCGGGGGTGCCATACACTTTCGGCGTGAGCACACAACCCAAACCCGACCGTGCGGCAGACATCAGGCGCTACCGTTCGAACCTGAAGGAAGAGGTCGACGGGGCCGCCCTCTACCGGCTCCTCGCCGAGGCGGAGAAGAACCCCCACCTGAGGACGGTGTACGAGCGCCTCGCGGTGAGCGAGGACCGGCACCTGGACCTCTGGGCGCGGAAGCTTCGCGAAGCTGGCGCCGAAGTCCCGGCGTTCAAGCCCTCGTTCCGAGTGAAGGTCATCGGCTGGCTGGCGCGACGTCTTGGGACGGCCGCGGTGAGCCCGATTGTTACGCGCATGGAGGTGGCGGCGACGGGCATGTACGACGATCAGCCCGAGGCCGTCGAGGAGCACCTGCCGGCCGACGAACGGTCGCATGCTCGCCTCTTCCGGGAGATAAGTTCCGGCAACCGCGGGGCCCGCAGTTCGGTCGACATTGCCCATATTGAAGGCCGCCACCGGGGTGCGAGCGGCAACGCGCTGCGCGCGGCGGTCCTCGGCGCAAACGATGGGCTGGTCTCGAACCTCAGCCTCGTGATGGGTGTCGCCGGAGCCGATCCCGGGCGAGATGTCGTGTTGCTCTCAGGCATCGCCGGGCTGCTCGCTGGCTCCCTCAGTATGGCTCTCGGCGAATGGATCAGTGTTCGCAGCTCGACTGAGGCACTCGAACGCCAGCTCGCCATCGAGAAGGAAGAACTCGAAAACATGCCGGAGGAAGAAGAGGCGGAGCTAACGCTGATCTACCAGGCGAAGGGGCTCACCGAGGCCGATGCCCGCGCCACCGCCAGGCGGATCATCTCCAACCCCGAAGTGGCCCTTTCGACCCTGGCGCGCGAAGAACTTGGCATGACCGAAGAAGAGTCCGGGAGCGCCTGGGTTGCGGCGATCACCTCGTTCCTCACCTTCAGTGTTGGAGCCGTCCTGCCGGTGTTGCCCTGGCTCGTGCTCTCGGGCGCGACTGGAATTGCCGTGAGCGCTGCCGCCAGCGGCGTCGGGCTGTTCCTGGTTGGCACCGTCATCACCCTCTATACGGGCAAGGGCGTGCTGTTCTCGGGGATGCGGATGCTGGGCTTTGGTCTGGCCGCCGCGGCGATCACGTTCGCCATCGGCAAGCTCATCGGCGTCAGCACCGGAGTCTGATATGCCAGCAGGACTAGAACGATTGTTCTAGTGCTGCTATGCTCGCTGCCGCCGGCCGGAATCCCGGCTACACTCAGAAGTCCGTCTCACCGGAAATGACCATCGGAATCGGCCACTGCCATGCCCCTCGACCACATCCTCGTCCGCGGCGCCCGCGAGCATAACCTCAAGAACATCGACGTCCGCATCCCGCGCGACCAGCTGGTCGTGATCACGGGCCTTTCGGGATCGGGGAAGTCGTCGCTCGCGTTCGACACGATCTACGCGGAGGGGCAGCGGCGCTACGTTGAGTCGCTCTCGGCCTATGCCCGCCAGTTCCTGGGGCTGATGGAGAAGCCGGACGTCGACCACATCGACGGGCTCTCGCCGGCCATCTCGATCGACCAGAAGTCCACGTCGAACAACCCGCGGTCGACGGTGGGGACGGTCACCGAGATCTATGACTACATGCGTCTGTTGTGGGCGCGGGCGGGGCGGCCCCACTGCCCCACGTGCGGGCGCCCCATCGAGCGGCAGACCGTGCAGCAGATCGTGGATGCGACGCTCGCCTACCCGCCAGGCTCCCGCCTGTTGCTGCTGGCGCCAGTCGCGCGAGCGAAGAAGGGCGAACACGCCGGGATCTTCGAGGAAGCCAGGCGTGCGGGATTCGTCCGAGTGCGCGTCAACGGCGAAGTCCGCGACCTCGACGAGGAGATTGCGCTCGATAAGAAGAAGCGGCACGACATCGATGTCGTGGTGGACCGGCTGGTGGTCCCGGAGCCGGGTTCGGACCCGACGGCCACCAGCCGGATCGCCGACTCGGTGGAGCAGGCGCTGAAGGTTGGTCAGGGCGTGATGCTCGTCGCCTATGCGGGCGGAGCGCAGGCCGGTGGGCCCGAACCCGAGGCGGAGCGCATTTTTTCCGAGCACTTTTCCTGCGCATATGACGGGACCTCGATCGGTGAGATCGAACCGCGTACGTTCAGCTTCAACAGTCCCCACGGAGCCTGCCCAAAGTGCACGGGGCTCGGCGTGGAAATGCAGATCGACCCTGCGCTTGTCATTCCGGACCGGACCAAATCGCTGGCCGGGGGCGCCGTCGAGCCATGGTCGAAGTCGCCCAGCGTCGCCGGCTGGTATATGCGCCAGCTCGAAGCCGTCGCGGAGGACCAGGGGTTCAGCTCCAGCCAGCCCATAAGCGAGCTGAGCGACGAGCAGCTCCACGCTGTGCTCTTCGGCACTGGAGAACGGCTCCTACGGCTGCGGTTTACCAACCAGTACGGCCGCACGCAGACCTACGACACGAAGTTCGAAGGCGTGGTGAAGAGCCTCCAGCGCCGCTACAAAGAGACGGACTCCGACTACATCCGGACGGACATCGAGAAGTACATGGGTGCGATCCCCTGCCCGGAGTGCAAGGGGCTCCGGCTGCGGAAGGAAGCACGCAGCGTCCTCATCGACGACAGGCCTATTGTCGAGGTGACGAACCTGAGCATCACGGCCGCGCGCCAGTGGTTCGACCGGCTCGCCGGCCCGGATACGCCGCTGAATCAGCGCGAGCAGACGATCGCCTACCAGATCCTCAAGGAAATCCGCTCGCGACTGGAGTTCCTGGTGGATGTGGGGCTTGAGTACCTGACCATGAACCGCGTTTCGGGCACGCTCTCTGGCGGCGAGTCGCAGCGCATCCGGCTGGCAACGCAAATCGGCTCGGCACTGATGGGCGTCCTCTACATCTGCGATGAACCATCGATCGGCCTGCACCCAATCGACGGCGACCGGCTCATCCGTACGCTAGAGCGGCTGCGCGACCTGGGAAACACGGTCCTGATCGTCGAACACGACGAGGCAATGATGCGAGCGGCCGACTGGATCATCGACATGGGTCCCGGTGCCGGCATCCACGGCGGCCATGTCGTTGCCGAAGGGGACATCGAAGCAATCAAGGCGGCGGCGGGGAGCATCACGGGCGCCTACCTCTCGGGGCGGCGCGAGATCCCAGTGCCGGCCGAGCGACGCCCAGGCAACGGGAAGGTGATTCGGGTGCGCGGCGCACGGGAGAACAACCTGCGGAACATCGACGTTGAGTTGCCGCTGGGGAAATTCGTGGCGGTCACGGGTGTATCGGGCTCGGGCAAGTCCTCACTCATCACAGACATCCTGGTGCGGCGCGCTGCGAACGTGCTGCACGGAGCCAGGCAACGCCCCGGGCTGCACGATGCGGTCGAAGGGCTCGAACACATCGACAAGATCGTCGACATCGACCAGTCGCCGATTGGGCGGACGCCCCGTTCGAACCCGGCCACGTACACGGGGGCATTCGGCATCATCCGCGATATGTTCGCATCGGTGCCCGAGGCGAAGGCGCGGGGGTACAAACCCGGACGCTTCAGCTTCAACGTGAAAGGCGGCCGCTGTGAGGAGTGCACGGGCGACGGCTACAAGGTCGTCGAAATGCAGTTCCTGCCAGACGTGACGGTCCCCTGCGAGGTCTGCCACGGGAAGCGTTACAACAGGGAGGCTCTCGAGATCTTGTTCCGCGGCAAGAGCATCGCCGATGTGCTCGACATGACCGTCTCGGAAGCGGCGGAGTTCTTCGAGCGCTTCCCGCGGGTCAAGCGAATACTCGACACGCTGGAGGCCACCGGACTCGGCTACATCCACATTGGACAGCCGGCGACCACGCTCTCCGGGGGCGAGGCGCAGCGGATCAAGCTCGCGAGCGAGCTCTCGCGGCGTTCCACCGGGCGGACGCTCTACATTCTGGATGAGCCGACGACAGGCCTGAGCTTCCAGGACGTGGCGCACCTGCTGAACGTGCTCCAGCGGCTTGCCGACGCGGGCAACACCGTGCTGGTCATCGAGCACCACCTCGATGTCATCAAGGCGGCCGACCACGTCATCGACCTCGGCCCCCTGGGCGGAGACCGGGGCGGCGAGCTTGTGGCAACGGGGACTCCCGAGGAACTGGCGCGGGTGCCAGAGAGCTACACGGGCCAGTATCTGCGGCCCATCCTGCAGGCGGCGGGCACGCTGGCCGTCGACAGCGCGGAGCCGATACGCGCCGGTACCGCCCATCGGGCTCCGGCCAGGGTCGACGTGGACGGCATCTCCATCACGCCGCGCAAGCGGAAAGACAGTGCCCTCGTGGTGTCTGCCGCGTCCGCGAGCGCACCGCCGGCGTCAAACGGCCGGGCGAAGCGCGCCGGCACCCCGGCGGCGGGTTCGGGCGCTGCCGGAAACGAGGCGAAGGCTGCTGCAGCGGCTGACCGGATCGACTCACGCATCACGCGGGAAGCGACGCCCGAACCGGTTCGCCCCGAAACGAAGGCTGCCGCGAAGCGCCGCCGCCAGGCCGAAAGCCCGCGCAAGGAAACCGCGAGCGAGCGCGATCTCCGCGAGACGCGCGAGGCACGGGACGCCACCCGGGCCGAATAGGTCGCCCGGCCTGCGGACGGCTATCCGCGCCAGGCGATGACGGCGCTGTTCAGCGCGTGCGCCGCCTCCCACTGGACGAAATGGCCGCAATCCCGAAGCAGGAACGGGCCGACATGGTTCGGGAACACTGCGGCTGCCATGCGATCGAAGTCGGGGTAGAGCACGTGGTCGCTCGGGCCGAAGAGGATCATCGTGGGCGTGGGGTTCGGCGCGGCCATCGCGGACGGCTCCGACCGGGCGGCCGGGTTGAATACGCTCTCGTAGCCGCCAAAGCTGGCGCGCAGCTTCGCACCGTCCGCGAAGGGTTCGGTCATAAAGTCCACCGTAGCCGGTTCGAACGCCCCGGGGTGGCCCCAGAACCGGGAGGTGTAGAAGGTGGCGATATACCGGCGGCGCTCGCCTTCCGTAGCCAGTTCGGCTGCGAGTGCGTCGGGCTCGCGGCCCTGGCGAACGAAGTAGTCAGATGACTCGCGCGGCGGACGCGTCCGCATGCCGGCCATTCTTTCCGCATCGAACGGCAGCGGCGAGTTGAACAACACCATCCGTTCGACAAACCCGGGGAACCGGAGCGACAGGTCCTGAATGACCGGGCCGCCGAGGTCGCCGGCGACGGCGATCACGCGCTCGTGCCCGATGTGGTCGTGGACCAGGGCATGCAGATCTCGCGAGTGAGATGGCACGTCGTGGAAGCCGTCGGGCCCAGTTTCTGAATCACCGAAGCCGCGGAGGTCCGGCGCGATGACCTCGAAGCCGGCGGCGGCGAGCGCGCCGATGTTGCGCCACCAGATGCGCTTCGTCTCAGGCCAGCCGTGGACCAGCAGGAGGGGCGACCCGCCGGCGCCCTCGCGCGCGAACGCCTGCCGAAAGCCGCGCGGGCTCGCATGTTCGATCCGGTACCGGTCCGGTCGCAGGTCATCGCTCATCAAGGATTACCTGAGCCGGACCAGCGTCCGTCCGCGCACCTTACCGCCCAGGATCTCGGTGCAGACTGCGCGGACACCTTCCAGATCGGTCTCGACGGCGATCGACTCCATCAGGCCGTGGGGTTTCAGGTCGGAGGCCAGGCGCTCCCAGACCGCGATGCGCTTCGGCATCGGGCAGAACACCGAATCGATGCCAAGCAGGGACACGCCGCGGACGATGAACGGGTAGACGGTGGTGTTCACGGTGCCGCCGCCGGTCAGGCCGCTCAGGGCGATGCTGCCGCCATATTTCATGGTTCGAACGAGGTAGGCGGTGGTAGCCCCGCCCACGGGGTCGACGGCACCAGCCCAGCGCTCGCCCTCCATGGGGCGGGCACTCTCGGCGCTTACATCCTCGCGGGAGAGGATCTCCGTGGCGCCGAGGTCGCGCAGGAAAGCGTGCTCGCTCTCCTTGCCGGTGCTCGCGGCAACGGTGTAGCCGAGTTGGGCGAGCATGCTCACGGCGGTGCTTCCCACGCCGCCAGTCGAGCCGGTAACGAGCACGGGGCCCTGGTCGGGCCGCAACCCGTGGTGTTCAAGGGCCATCACCGACATCGCGGCGGTCATCCCGGCAGTGCCCAGCGCCATGGCCTCCTTTGTGGTCAGCCCCTTCGGCAGTGGCATCACCCAGCCGGCCGGGATGCGGGCGAGCTCGGCGAATCCGCCGGGGTGAGCGACGCCCACGTCGTAGCCGGTCACGACAACACTGTCGCCGGGGCTAAAGCGCGAATCGGTCGACTCCCGGACCGTGCCGGCGAGGTCCACGCCTGGCACCATCGGATAGCTGCGGACCACGCGGCCGGTCGGCGTGAGTGCGAGCCCGTCCTTGTAATTGATGGAGCTCCACTCAACGTTGATGGTGACGTCGCCGGCGGGCAATTCGGCTTCAGAGAGTTCCTTGACGGCGACGGAGAACTCCTCGCCCTGCTTGTCGATGACGATGGCGCGGTATCCCATGCGTGCTCCAGAGAAGAATGTGTCCGGAGCGTGCTGGTAATCGGCTGAATTGGCAACCCACGGGCCCCCGTACACCGGTTTTAGCGCGGGCAGCTTGCGTTCGCGCCGACATTCGCGGGCATGGTTGCGGCGTGCCTCGTGGCAGCGTTGCTGGTGTGACCCGCCTACCGGCGGACACGGTAGCGGCAGTAGATCTCGCTCGTGGCGGGATTCGAAACGGCGGAGACGAGTTCCAGCTGCCTGAGGGTTTCCCGCGTGTACGGCTCGCCCTCGACGGGCGTGAGCGTCTTTTCGCCGCCAACGATGACCGGGCCGATGGTGACAAAGTACTCGTCGATCACGTCGAGCCTGAACATCTGGGCGTTCAGAGAGGGGCCGCCTTCACAGAGCAGGACGCTGGCACCAAGTTCATGTCGCATGTGGCGGAGCATCGCCTCGATGGGGGCTTCGGCGGGCAGCAGGACCACGTGCCGGCCGGTCGCTTCGATATCCTCGCATCGTTCCGGGGGCGTCGAGTGTGCGAGGTAGACGACCGCCTGGAAGTCGCTCGCTGTGAAGAAGAGGCGGTCAAGCGGCAAATCCCCGGAGGCCGAGATGGTGGCGGCCACGGGGAGGCGGGGCTTGCCGCGCCTGAACCGCAGCTCTTCGAGCGCGGGGTCGCCGAGGCGGGACGAGGAGCCGCTCGCGCGGAGGGTGCCCGCGCCGTTCAGGACGATATCGGCGTTGACGCGGAGTTCCCGCATCAGCCGCTGGTCGGCCTTCGAGCCGATGCCTTGTTCGGTGCCATCGACGACAACCTTTCCGTCGGCGGACATGACCATGTTGACCAGGACGTACGGGCGGTCCCGGGGGGGCGGGGGAAGGTCGAGGGAGGTGTAGTCAGGCGTGGGCAATTTGGGATTCACGTTGGACGATTCACGATTCGGGCGAATCGCGGCGGCACCATCGATTGTGGCAAGGTGGCCGTGCCGTGTCGATGAAACCGGGCAAGGCTCAGCGGCCTCCAAAGAACTGTTCGACCCAGCGGCGCTGCTCGAGCGTGTCGGGGACCTGGCGCCCGCGAGAGAGTTCGATGCGGGCCCAGGCTTCTTCCACCGGGACCCCGGCTAAGGCGAGGGTAGCGGCAACGAGCGTGGGCGAGCGGCCGACGCTCGCCCAGCAGTGGACCGCGACACCGCGACCGGCTGCCAAGTGGGCGTGCCACGACTGGACGTGCGGGAGAACGGTGTCGGGGTCCGGAACCTGAAGGTTGCCAACGGGGACGTTCACGAACTCCACGCCGTATCGCGAACAGATGTCGGCGACGGGCCCGAGTTCGAGCGACACGATCTCCTCCGGTGTTAGGGCGGAGACGAGCACGTCGTGCCCGGCCGCGCGGAGCGCGAGGATGTCGTCTTCGAGCCAGGTGCCGCTGCGCGGCCGCAGACAGACGGCGAGGCGGCCGGGCCAGGGACCTTCGACGGGAAAGAGTTCCACGCGGGGTCAGGCCTCCGGGATGTCGCGGGCGAAGTCAAGCTCACGGTAGTAGCAGCTCGTGTTGCCGGTGTGGCAGGTGGGGCCGGTGGGGCGGGCAAGGACCAGGAGCGAGTTCGCCTCGCAGTTCTTGTAGATGCTCTCGAGACGGAGGACGTTGCCGCTGGTCGCGCCCTTTTCCCAGAGCTCACCGCGGCTTCGGCTCCAAAAGGTGACATGACCTGACCGGTAGGTCTGAGCGAGCGACTCGCGATTCATCCAGGCAAGGACAAGGACTTCGCGGGTCTCAGCGTCCTGCACGACCGCGGGAATGAGGCCGTCGGCATCGAACGTGAGGATGGTGGACTCGGTCATGGAATTGGCCTCGCTGCCCGCCCGGAGGCGGGGGTCAGTCGTTCATTGCCTCGACGGGGCGGATCGGGATGCCCTTCCCGGCGAGGTAGGACTTCACCTCGGTGATCTTGTAGGTGCCGAAGTGGAAGATGCTCGCGGCGAGGACGGCGTCGGCGCCGCCGGCGGTGAGCGCTTCGGCCATATGCTGAGGGCCTCCGGCGCCGCCGGAAGCGATAACCGGCACGGTGACTGCGTCGCTGATCGCGCGGAGCATGGCGTTGTCGTAGCCCTTCTGGTGGCCGTCGGTGTCCATGCTCGTGACGAGCAGCTCCCCGGCGCCGCGGGAGACGGCCTCGACGGCCCACTCGAGGGCGTCGAGGCCGGTCGGGTTGCGTCCTCCGTGTGTGAAGACCTCCCAGCGGCCGGGTTCCTCGGGGATGCGGCGGGCATCGATGGCAACGACAATACACTGGCTGCCGAAGCGGTAAGCGCCTTCATTGATGAGGTCCGGGTTCTGGATGGCGGCCGTGTTGATGCTGACCTTCTCGGCGCCGAGTTCGAGCATCACCTTCATATCGACCGGGCTGCGAATGCCGCCTCCCACGGTGAACGGGATGAAGACCTGGTCGGCAGTTGCTGCGACCATGTCGTAGGTCGTCGCGCGGTCATCGGCGGAGGCTGTGATGTCGAGAAAGACGAGCTCGTCAGCGCCCTCGGCCTCATAAAGTTTGGCAAGTTCGACCGGATCACCGGCGTCCCTCAGTTCGACGAAAGAGACGCCCTTGACCACGCGGCCGCGGTCGACATCGAAGCAGGGGATGATGCGGCGCGTGAGCACGCATCGATTGTCGAGTCTGGGTCGCCGAATGTCGATCTCCGAAGATGTAGCTACTGTGTAGCCACAGCCTGGAGTGCTTCTGGGAGGGTGAATGCAGACTCGTACAGAGACTTGCCTACAATGGCGCCTTCGCAGCCAATCCCGGCGAGGCGGACCAGGTGCTCCACCTTTGAGACGCCGCCTGAGGCAACCACCGGGCAGGTGACGGCGGCGAGCAGCTCGCAATACGCGTCGAAATTCGGTTCGGTGAGCATGCCGTCGCGGCCGATGTCCGTGAACATGAGCCGGGGCACGCCAGCAGCGGCAAGTTCGCCGGCGAGGTCGATAGCTCGAACGTTACTACCCTGTAGCCACCCATCGGTACGGACCTCCCCGTCCTTCGCATCTATGGAGACGACGATGGCCTCGCCAAAGCGGGCGATCGCCTGGCGGGTGAGCGCCGGGTCCTTGATGGCGATACTCCCGAGCTGGACGCGCGTGGCTCCGTAGGCGAGCGCCGCCGCCATCGCGCCGATGGAGCGAATGCCGCCGGATACCTCGACCGGGATGTCGACCGCCCGGCAGATCGCCGCCATCACCTCCTGGTTCCGGGAGGCACCCTCCTTCGCGCCGTCGAGATCGACCACATGGAGGCGGGGGGCACCGAGGGCGGCCCAACGCTGGGCGACGGCGATGGGGTCATCGGAGTAGGCCGTCTCGCGATCGTAGTCGCCCTGAAGGAGACGCACGCAGCGCCCGCCGCGCAGATCGATCGCGGGGATGACTTCGAAGGTCATCGCGCTGCGGCAGCGGAGGTGGCAGGTACAGGCTCGCCGGAGCGCGCCCAGCGGACGAAGTTTTCGTAAAGCCGGAGCCCGTGGTGGCTGGACTTCTCCGGATGAAACTGGGTGGCCACAAGGTAGCCACTCGCGAGCACGCTCGGGAAGGTCACCGCGTACTCAGTCTCGCCAAGGGCAAGCGCCGGGTCGGACACGGTGGGGTAGTAACTGTGGACGAAGTAGAAGTAGCTGCCGGAGGGGATGCCCTCGGTCACCGGGTGTTCGCGCAGCCATTCGACGGTGTTCCAGCCCATATGGGGGACCTTGATCCCGGGTAGCGGGATGAAGCGGCGCGCCTCCCCCGGGAGGATGCCGAGGCAGTCCTGGCCGCCGCCTTCGTCCGAGCGCGCGAGCAGCGCGTGGAGGCCCATGCACACGCCCAGGAAGGGCCGCCCGGAAGCGATGTATTCGGTCAGCGGTTCGACCAGGTTGCGCTCGCGGAGCTTGAACATGGTGTCCTCGGCGGCGCCGACGCCCGGAAGGACAATGGCCCCCGCGGCGTCGATGTCGGCAGGGTCGGCCGACACAACGGGCGCCGCACCAACGTGTTCGAGGGCGCGGGCGACGCTGCGGAGGTTGCCCGCATCGTAGTCGACGACGATTACCGGGTTGGAGGCCATAGGAGTCTGAGTGTAGCACGCGCGCGTGCCCGATCCGGGAGGTCTGGGACCGGCAGCGACCGTATACTCTCCGGATGGCCGATGTCTCAGCCATGACTCAGTACGAAGCGCGCCTCCGGAGCGAGGAACTGCGCTCAGTGATCAACTATCACAACCGTCTGTACTACGAATTGGACCGGCCGGAGATTCCCGACCCGGTGTACGACGAGTTGATGAACGAGCTGCGGGCAATCGAGGGGCGGTTCCCGGAGCTCATCACGCCGGATTCGCCGACCCAGCGGACCGGGGCGGCTCCACTGACGACCTTCGACGTGGTGGAACACCGGGTGCCGCTGTTGAGCCTCTCCAACTGCTTCACCGAGGCGGAGTTGCAGGCCTGGCACCGGCGGGCGGCCGAACGCGTAGGTTCGGACGCTTTTCAGATAACGACTGAACCCAAGATCGACGGGCTGGCGATTGCGCTCGTCTACGAGAAGGGACGGTTCGTGCAGGGCGCCACGCGGGGAGATGGGTTCCGGGGCGAGAACGTGACGGAGAACCTGCGCACCATCACCACAATCCCAAAGACGCTAACGGGCGAGGTCCCGGAGCAGTTCGAAGTGCGCGGCGAGGTGTACATGAGCAAGAGCGGCTTCGAGCTGATGAACGCGGGCATCGGGGAACAGAACATCGAACGTGACCGGCAGGGGAGAAGGCCGCTGCCTCTCTACGCGAACCCTCGCAACGCCGCGGCGGGGTCGGTTCGGCAGAAGGACCCGTCGGTTACTGCCGGGCGGCCCCTGGCGATGTACATCTACCAGCTCGGGTGGTGCGATGGCCCCCGGCCGGACAGCCACCACGAGACGCTCCAGTGGCTGGCGGCAATGGGCTTCGCGGTGAACCCGGAGATGCGGCTCCATCCGGGCCTGGAGGATGTTCATAAGCGGATCGACTGGTGGGGACAGCAGCGGGAACGCCTGGATTACGACATCGACGGCGTGGTACTGAAGCTCGACGACACGCGAGAGTGGGACCGCCTTGGGTATGTCGGCCGCGAACCCCGGTGGGCGACCGCGTTCAAGTTCCCGCCGCAACAACGGACCACACGGCTGCGCAAGATCGAGGTCAACGTTGGCCGGACCGGTGTGCTGACGCCGTTCGCGGTGCTCGAACCGGTCGTGGTCGGTGGCGCGACCGTCTCAATGGCGACCCTGCACAACGAGGGAGACATCCGGCGGAAGGACATCCGCGAGGGCGACACGGTGATCGTGCAGCGGGCTGGTGAAGTGATCCCGCAGGTGGTCGGCCCCGTGCTGAGCCTGCGGACCGGCGAGGAGCGGGAATGGTCGATGCCGGCGGAGTGTCCGGCGTGCGGCACAGCGGTCTCTCGGGAAGAGAGCGAGGCCGCCTACTACTGTCCCAATGGAAGCTGTCCGGCGCAGCAGATCCGGATGATCGAGCACTTCGTGAGCCGGGGGGCGATGGACATCGAAGGCCTGGGCGAGCGAATGGCGTACACACTGTTCGATGCCGGGCTGGCGACGGATGTCGCGGCTATCTACGACCTGACGGCGGACAATCTGATGGCGCTGCCTGGCATCAAGGAGAAGGGTGCGGCGAACCTGATCCGGGGCATCGAAGCGAGCAAGCAGCGGCCGCTACCGAACGTGCTCTTCGCACTGGGCATCCGGCACGTCGGATTCGAGACCGCGCGGCTGCTGGCGGAGCACCTTGGGAGCCTTGAAGCGCTGCTCCAGGTCGATGCCGAGAAGCTCCAGGAGATCGGGGGCATCGGGCCGGTAGTGGCTGCGAGCATCGCCGGCTGGGCACAGCGCCCGGAGAACCGCGACATCGTGCGGCGGCTCGTGGAACACGGGGTGAACCCCACACAGGCCCGGGCTGTTTCGGCGAACGGCGGGCCGCTGGAGGGATTGACCGTCGTGGTGACGGGGCGCCTCGAGACGATGTCCCGCGGGGAAGCGGAAGAGCTGATCCGGGCGGGTGGGGGGAAGGTGGGAAACGCGGTGACGAAGGGGACGAGCTTCCTGGTGGTCGGCGCGGACGCCGGCTCGAAGCTGGTGAAAGCGCAGCAGCTTGGTACGCGAGTCCTGGACGAGGAGGCGTTTCGCAGGCTGGTCGCGGGCGGGGAGGAGTCTGTGGAGCCTCCCTCTAGCGCTTAGGGAAAGGTTCAATGCATTTCTGAAGCGCTAATTTTCAGGGATTCGCGCGGGGGGTTATGGCGCGTATAATGAACACGCTACATCTCCGCGGCTTTTCGCGGCTCGGACCAACGACAGGTCGCATTCTTTGGCCTTCTTCAATCCCCTCAGTAGCCTCTTTGGTTTTCTTTCGCACGACATTGCGATCGACCTCGGCACGGCGAACACCCTTGTGATGGTCAAAGGGCGCGGTATCGTGATCGACGAGCCGTCGGTGGTGGCGATCGACCGGACGACCAAAAAGATCCTGGCAATCGGCGCCGAGGCAAAGCGCATGGTGGGACGGACGCCCGCTAACATCGTGGCGGTGCGGCCCCTGCGGGACGGGGTCATCTCGGATTTCGAAGTGACTGAGAAGATGCTGAGCTACTTCATCCGGGCAGTGCACGACCGCAGCTTCCTTGCGCAGCCGCGGGTGGTGGTCGGCATTCCGAGCGGGGTGACGGAGGTGGAGAAGCGGGCGGTGCACGACGCGGCCCTCAACGCGGGAGCGCGGAGCTGTTACCTGATCGAGGAGCCAATGGCGGCCGCGATCGGCGCCGGGCTCCCGGTGATGGAGGCCGCTGGTTGCATGATCGTCGACATCGGCGGTGGCACGACCGAGGTAGCGGTCATCTCGCTCGGTGGCATGGTGGTGAGCACGTCCGTGCGCGTAGCCGGAGACGAGATGGACCAGGACATCATCGCTTACGCGAGGCAGGTGCATAACCTTTTGATCGGCGAACGGACGGCCGAGGAGATCAAGAAGATGGCCGGTTCAGCGGCGCCTCTCGAGCCGGAGGAAACCATCGACATCCGGGGTCGCGACCTGGCGACGGGGCTGCCGAAGTCGGTCGAAGTGAGCACGGTCGAAATCCGCGACGCGCTGGCGGGTTCGATCAGCGCAATCGTTGAAGCCGTGCGTTCATCGATCGAAGTCACGCCGCCAGAGCTGGTGAGCGACCTGATGGCGCATGGCATCGCCCTGGCTGGTGGCGGCGCGATGCTCCGTGGGCTGGACCGGCGGCTGAGCCAGGAGACGCGATTCCCGGTTTACGTGGCGGAAGATCCGTTGCTCTGCGTGGTCCGAGGGGCGGGCGAGGTATTGGAGGAAGCCGCGCTGTTGACCAAAGTCCAATCGCAGTTGGCCTCGCGCAGGCCCGGACGGTAGCATCGAAGCGCGCCCGCTGGTGATCCCATGCTGATGTTTTCCCGGTACTCATGGTGGGTGGCTTCGATGATCGGCCTGGCGTTCCTGCTGGCGATCATGGGGCAGACCGGCCTGCTGGACCCGTTCCAGGGACTGTTCCTGCGAGCCACAGCTCCGGTGGAGAACGTGCTGACCGCGGTCTTCCGGCCCGTGGCCTCGGTCCTTTCGGACTTCGACGAACTGGGGACGCTGCAGGACGAGAACGACCGGCTCCGGCTGGAGAACGAGGACCTTCGTAACCAGATCGCGGGGCTGCAGCAAGACGCCCAACGCGTGAAGGAGTTGGAGAGCCTGCTGCAGATCACGGAAGGCGGCGCCGACGAGACGCGGGTCGTCGCGAACATCGTGCACCGCGCGAGCACGCCGTTCCAGCAAGAGGTAAGTATCGACCGGGGGTCTTCGGCGGGAATCCAGGTCGGGATGGTGGTGCTCTCGTCCCAGGGTTCGCTGATGGGCACGGTGACGAAGGTGACGAGTGAAACCTCGTTCGTTCGACTGATCACCGACACGCGCAGCAAGGTGCGGGCGGAGGTGGCCGGGACGGGGGCGGACGGCATCGTGAAGGGGACGCCGGACCGGGGACTGATCCTCGAACTGGCCCAGGGCGACATCAAGGTCGGCGACGCGGTGGTGACAGCGGGATTGGGTGGCAACTACCCGAAGGGGATCCCCATCGGCATCGTGAGCGAGGTCTCTGGCACGAGCCAGGACCTGTACAAGAAGGTGACGATCCAACCGTTGGTCCGGCTTGGCACGGCCACGACGGTGCTCGTGAACATCAGCTTCATCCCTGAGCGGCTGATTCTGGAGGACTGATGAAGGGCACCGCCATCGGGGTTGCCATGTTGCTGGCGGCGATCGCGCAGGTCACCGTCGCGCCGCTGTTCCCGGTCGCGGGTTCGGTGCCCGAACTCGTGCTGCTGGGGTTGGTGCTGCTGGCGGCGTTCATCAGCCCGACGCCGGTGATGGTGGTCACGCCACTGGTCGCGGTCGCTCTGGCGTTTCTCTCGGACCGCTCGCCGGGAATCCTGTTGCTTGCCTACCTGCCGTTGCTGCCCCTGGGCTTCGCCCTGGAAGAGTCGTCGGTGCCGCTGAACCACTACGTCCGGACGCTCGCGATGATGGTGGTGACCGGTGTGTGGCTCCGCACGCTGCTCGCGGTCGGGGCGATGGCAGGCGGCGCCACGCCGGCGTTTTCGCTGCTGGTATCGGACGTGCTGGTACCGGGATTGCTTCTTGACGCGGTGTTACTGACGGTGGTTTACATTCCAATACGACTCGCAGGACGGAGCGGGCGAGGCATGACACTGCAGCGGAGCAGGTATTACTAGCCGATGAGCATCCTCGACGAGGGATTCCGAGCACCCGGCGGACCGAGCCGCAACCGTCCTCACGGGAACCTCGCGGTGTTGCGCCTGGCCGTGATCGGGATGTTCGCGGTGCTCGCGATCCGCCTGGTCGACATGCAGATTATCAACGGGGCGGAGTTCGCGCGGCGGTCCGAAGAAAACCACATCATCCAGAAGAACATCCTGCCGACCCGGGGGCTCATTCTCGACCGGAACGGCGAACCGCTGGTCCAGAACGTGGGGGTGTATTCGGCCAAGATCCTGCCGGAGGTGCTGCCCGAGTCGAAGGACGCGCGTTACCGGATCTACCTCAAATTGCAGGACCTGGTGGGCGTCTCGCCGCTGGAGGTGCAGGCTCGGGTGGACGAGGCCGAGGCAGCGGGGCGCGGGTACATCGACATCACCATCGCGACGAACCTCTCGAAGGACCAGGCCCTGGCCCTCGAAGAGGCGTCGGTCGACATGCGGGGCGTGACCCTGGCGATCACGCCGGGGCGGAACTACGTGGCTGGACCGGAGTTCTCGCACATCCTGGGGTACATCGGACCGCAGACGGCCGAGGAAGCCCAGGTACTGGGTGAAGCGGGATACCAGCTCGACGAGCCGGTTGGCAAGGACGGCATCGAGGCGCGCTACGAGGACGACCTGCGCGGACAGATCGGCTACAACGCCGCCGAGCAGGACGCGCAGGGCAGGCTGATCACCCAGGTAGGGACAAAGGACCCGGTGCCGGGGAACACCCTGGAGCTCGCCATCGATATGGAGCTCCAGCAGTACGTGGCGGAACTGCTCCAGGACTCGATGGCGGATACGACCGGGATCTGGGGGCCAGCCACCATTGCCTCGGCCGTGGTGATGAACCCGAACACGGGTGAGGTGTACTCGCTGGTCTCGATCCCGACGTACGACAACAACATCTTCGCCGACTCGCGGAACCGGGCGGCGGAACTGGAAGCGCTGTCGACCGACAACAACACCTACCCCTTCCTGAACAAGGCGCTGTCGCCGGCGGCGCCCGGGTCGACCTTCAAGCTGGTGACGTCTGCCGCCGGACTGATGGAGGGAAGCATCACCCCCAGCACGAGCTACTACATCGGCTGCCGGCTGGAAGTGAAGGGCGAAAACGACATCCTGTACGAGTACCCGGACTGGCGCTGCCACGACCAGATGATGGACGTGCGGACCGGTATCGCCTGGTCATCGAACATCTTCATGTGGCTGACGGCCGGCGGCGACCTCGAGCGAGTACGCGGGCTGGGGAAGGACGTGGAGACCTCGGCCACGATCCTGGCAAGCTGGGCACGGCGCTTTGGGTTCGGGCAGGTTACGGGCATCGACCTTTACGGCGAGGATCCCGGGCGCGTCCCCGACCCGGGCTGGAAGCGCCGGACCTATGTCGGCGAAGGCTTCAACCCGGGCGAAAACGAATGGTTCCTGGGCGACACGTACAACATGGCGATCGGACAGGGAGACGTGCTGGCGACACCGCTGCAAATCGCGCGGATGACGGCTGCTGTGGCCAACGGCGGCAAGCTTGTGACGCCGCACATCGTGAACCGGGTAGTTGAGCCTGATGGGACGACGGTCCGGACCATCACCCCGAAGTTAGAAGAAGTGGGAGTCTCGGAGGAGTACATACAGGTCATCCGCGAGGGGATGCTTGGATCCGTGCAATATGGCGCGGGCGCCCGGGGGGCAATTTCGGCGGCCTCCGTTGCGGGGAAGACGGGCACGGCCGAGTTCTTCAAGAAGGACGGGTCGAAGTCTCAGCACGCGTGGTTCACCGGGTTCGCGCCGTACGAGGACCCGGAAGTGGTGGTAACGGTCTATTTCGACATCGGCGTCGGCGGTGACAAAGCAGCTCCCGTGGCCGCGAAGATCCTCCAGTACTTCATGGAAAACGTGGACCGGTGAGCAGCATCACCTACGGCGGGTACGGTGGCCGGGTGCGCGCATCGAACAGCGTGTGGCACGGGTGGGACCGGTTCGATTACGTGATGGTGTTCGCGGCGATCGCGCTCGTGATCTATGGCCTGCTGCTTATCTACAGCGGTTCACTTCCCTGGTACGAAGGGCCGGTAGCCAGCCTGAACAACCCCTCCGCCAAACAGGCCATGTTCGCCGCGGTCGGCGTTGTCGCCATGCTCGTCGTCTCGAAGATCGACTACCACCACTTCATCCACTATTCGTGGGCGCTGTACCTGATTGGCATCGTTTCGCTGCTCGCCATCCTGGCCTTCGGTTCAACTGAGGGCGGCGCAAAGAGCTGGTTCACGTTCGGGCCCGTGCAGGTGCAGCCCTCAGAGTTCGCGAAGATCGCCACGATCCTCTTGCTCGCCCGATTCTTCAGTGAACACGGCGGCGACGCTCGTGAGCTCAAAGCCCTCTTGCTCTCGCTCGCTATCATGGTCCCGGTCGTGGGCCTGGTGTTTATCCAGCCTGACCTCGGAACTTCGTTGGTCTTCGGGGCAATCTGGCTCGGCGTCGTCATCGTGGCTGGCGTGAGCCGCGGCCACCTCCTGGTCATGGGCGCGATTTTCCTGGCACTTCTGCCGTTCATCTGGACCTTTGGCATCGCGGATTACCAGGTGCAGCGTATCTCGGTACTGGTCGACCCCAATCGCGACCCGCTCGATACGGGTTTCACCACGCTCCAGGGCGAAATCGCGCTTGGTTCGGGCCAGGTGTTCGGCAAGGGATTCACCCAGGGCGACCAGACCCAACTCGAATACCTCCGCGTCGCGACGCGCGACTTCATCTTCAGCCTCATGGGCGAGGAGTTTGGATTCGTGGGGGCAATGGTGATGTTCGCGCTGTTCATCCTGCTGTTGATGCGGGGGATACGGGCGGCGCAGCTCGCCGGGGACACGGCCGGTCAGCTGGTCGCCGTTGGCATCGTTATGTTGATTTTGATGCAGACGTTCATCAATATCGCGGTGAACGTGAGGTTGTTCCCGGTGACCGGGATCCCGTTGCCGTTCGTGAGCCAGGGTGGTTCATCGCTGGTGAGCCTGTTTGTGTCGCTCGGCATCCTGCAAAGTATCGTGATGCGGCACCGGGCGTACCGGCAGACCTAGTCGATTCACGATTCGCGATTCACGATTCACGATTCAGCGCGCGTCAGGCCGTCGCGGACCGTCCGGACGGGGATGAGGGTCATGCCCTCGGCCGGGGGCGTGCCGGGAGGCACGAGGGCGCGCGCGAAACCCAGTCGACCGAGTTCGGCAAGCCGCCGCTGGGCCTGCTGGACAGGCCGGATGGCACCCGAGAGGGCGACTTCTCCCAGGTAGGCGGTGGCGCGGGGCAGGGGCCGGTCGCTGACGGCGGAGGCGAGGGCGGCGATGACGGCCAGGTCGGCGGCGGGGTCGCGGAGGCGGAGGCCACCAGACACGCTCGCGACTACGTCCATCCCGGAAGCGTTGATGCCGCCACGCCGTGCAAGGACAGCGAGGAGCAGGTGGAGCCGGGAGGTCTCGAGACCGGCGGCGATGCGGCGCGGAGATGCGAGACTGGTGGGCACGGCGAGCGCCTGTACTTCAATGGCGAGCGGGCGGGAGCCTTCGATGACGGCGGTGACGGCGCAACCGGAGGCCTCCGCGTCATGGGCGTCGAGGAGGGCGGAGCTCGGGTTCTCGATGCTCTGCAGCCCGGCGCCCGTCATCTCGAACACGCCGACCTCGTCGGTCGCACCGAAGCGGTTCTTGACCGCGCGGAGGACGCGCAAGGCGCCGCCTTCGGCGCCTTCGAAATAGAGGACGGCATCGACCAGGTGTTCCAGGAGGCGCGGGCCGGCGATTTCACCTCCCTTGGTGACGTGGCCGGTGACGATGGTACAGATCTCGTTGCCCTTGGCGAAGGCGACCAGGCGAGCGCCGGCCTCGGCAAGCTGGGCTGGACCGCCGGAACGTGATTCGAGCCCCTCGATGTAAACGGACTGGATGGAGTCGATGATGACGACGGTTGCGCCGGCCCCCTCGGCGGCGGCGAGTGCTGCATCGAGGCTGGACTCGGGGATGAGGGTGATGGGGGCGGCGCCAACACCGAGCCGGGAGGCGCGCATGCGGACCTGGCGGGGCGACTCCTCGCCACACACGTAGGCGACCACTTGCCCTTGCGCGGCAAGGCGGGCGGCGGCCTGGAGCACGAGCGTGGACTTCCCGATGCCCGGGTCACCGCCGACGAGCACAAGCGAGCCGGGGACAAGCCCACCGCCGAGGACGCGGTCCAGCTCAGGGATGTCGGTGGCCATGCGCCGGCCGGGCTCATCCGGGACATCGGCGAGCGCGAGGGCCCTGCCCGGGAGCGCCGGGGGGCGGGACGAGCGCGCCAGTGGCCCGCGCGGCGCGCTATCGAACTGGTCGAGCGTGTTCCATTGCTGGCACTCGCCGCAGCGGCCAACGTAGGCGACCGTCGTCCAGCCGCATTCGCGGCAGCGGTACCCACGGGAGGAACGGGCCATCGGGCGATTATAGAGACGGACCCGGCAAGGGGCGCCCGCGATCGCGCGCCAGCCCCGGTGGCGCGGCTGCAGCTGATGAGCAAAGCTCCGGTACAAAGGACCTCATCGCCAGGCAGGCACGGCTATGAAAGGTGCTCTGATCCTCCCCATCCCGCTCATTCGATGGGCCAACTACGCCGCGTTTAACGACGGTGGCGGCTTTGACGCGGTTGTGGCTGAGTGCCTCGGCGGTGCCAGTGGGCAGGCCGGGACGTTCTGGCACGCGCGGACCGACCACCTGGAGGAGGAGCTTGTCCTGATTCGCGCGGTGTTCACTGAGGCTGGCCCCGCGATCTGGTGCCATGCAGGTCTCAGGCACTCCGAGCCGGTGATTCAGGATCTCGGCAGGCGATTCAGCGAACTGCTGAACCCCCTCCCGCTGGTTCAAGCCACCGATGCGTGGACGGTGTACTCATGGGCGCAGAGGCCGCGGCGCCGCCCCTCAGGCGATCAGTAACTCGCAGGCCGACGCGACCGAAGGATAACGGAAGCTCGCCTTAACACGAGTGGCATCCGCTATCTATCCAGAATTGCGGCGTGTTGAAGTATACGGTACCGCTTCCGTAGCTACACCACTCTAAACCGCCACGAAGTATACTTCGTGTGAATCCACAACGCTCCCGCGTTAAAGTGTACACCATTTTGATCAGTCTGAACTAGCTCATAAAACACCGGGTCAATGTAACCAAACCTATCGAGGGCACTCTTCAAGATCGGCCTGCTACAGAAGCATACTGTGCCAAATTCCGCAACAAAGGTACTTATTAAGTTCAAATCTGATCCATATGCACAAGTGACTGGTACGAGCAAGGCGTTAAGTAAGTCGTGCGAAGAATCCGGATCCCGTCGCTCGTTGGATGCCCGGCGAGCAACCGCGTCCTCTTGGGCCGTGACCATGGCGGAGATCACATCTCGCTTCTGCGTGACTGGTTCCTTGAGTTCCGTGATGTACCCATCCTCAGTCATGACGTGCGTGATAGCCCAGGGGAATCGCTCCGGCGCTGAATTGGCCCAAGCGGGTAGGCCCGTTGGTTGATCCGAGTGCGCAACTCTCGCGGCCCCTGTTGATGCGACCAAGGCCGCAACCGTCAGGATGGCCATGCCGAGCGCTTGAGACCGAACGTCCATTTGTCACCTCCGGGAGGGGACCCGCGCTTCTGGAGGAAGTCCCCGCGGACACCTCCTAATACAGTCCGCCAGACAACTTCTCAAGGGCTCCTGGCGAGCGGTCAGTTGGCCTCGGTGGCCTTTTCGAGGAAGGGCTTGACCGCGGCAGCCAGGGCGCGGTGCTCCGGCTTCTGCACCATGGGGTCGAGAGAGAGGACGCGGGTGGCCATGGAGCGGGCGCGGAGGAGGATGTCGCGGTCGGTAAGGCGGGCGACGCGGAGCATGGTGTTGGAGCCGCTCTGGAGGCGCCCCCAGGTCTCGCCTTCGCCGCGCATGCGGAGGTCGACTTCCGCAAGCTTGAAACCGTCGGTGGTCTCGCACATGGCTTCGAGACGCTCGCGCGCTTCGGGGCCGGGGTCTTCCTCGCTGCTGAAGAGCAGGCAGTAGCTCTGCATTTCGGAGCGGCCGACGCGGCCCCGGAACTGGTGAAGCTGGCTCAGACCGAACCGCTCCGCGCCTTCGATGACAATGACCGTCGCGTTCGGCACGTCGATACCGACTTCGATCACGCTGGTGGAGACGAGGGCTCGCGCCTCGTTTCGGCCGAAGCGGCCCATCACGTCTTCCTTCTGGCGGGCGGGCATGCGGCCGTGGAGGAGTTCGAGGTCGTAGCCCCAGAGGGGGCCGTTGCGGAGGTGTTCGAACTCCTCTTCCGCCGAGCGCACATCGAGCGTCTCGGACTCTTCGACGAGGGGGCAGATGATGTAGGCCTGTTCGCCGGCGTCGAGGCGCTTGCGCAGGAACGTGTAGGCGTCGTCGCGTTCGTGGGGCTGGTACCAGCGTGTGCGGACGGGCTTCCGGCCGGGGGGCATCTCATCGATGGTGGAGACCTCGAGGTCACCGTAGACCGTGAGGGCGAGCGTGCGCGGGATGGGCGTGGCGGTCATCACCAGCAGGTGGGGGTTCATGCCCTTCTGGCGGAGGCGGGCACGCTGCATCACGCCGAACCGGTGTTGCTCGTCGATGACGGCGAGGCCGAGCCGGGGGATGGCTACGCCGTCTTCGAGGAGCGCGTGGGTGCCGATGATGATGTCGGCGCCGCCGTGGGCCGCATCGCCGCGGATCTGCTGCTTCTGGTTTGGGGTGAGCGAGCCGGTGAGCATGAGCACGCGGAGCGGGCGCCCGAGCCATGGCGGCGCGAATACGCCATCGAGCGCCGTAACCTGTCCGTCACCGAGGACGCGCGACAGCGAACGGTAGTGCTGCTCGGCCAGGATTTCCGTCGGCGCCATCAGAGCAGCCTGGTAGCCGGAACGGACCGCCGCGAGCATTGCCGCGAAGGCCACCACGGTCTTGCCGCTACCGACATCACCCTGGAGGAGGCGGAGCATCGGGTGGGGGCCGCGCAGGTCGCCCTCGATCTCGCCAAGGCAGCGCTGCTGGGCGCCAGTGAGCGGGAACGGGAGCGACTTGAGGAACCCGGTGCGCTCGGTCTCGAGGGAGAGGCCCGGCGCGTCGTTCCCCTGCTGCCATTCCGCGCGGCGCATGAGGACGGCGGACTGGACCGCCAGGAATTCGCCAACGGCGAGCCGCTGCCGGGCCTGCTCGGCCGCCCCGGCGTGGGGCGGGTAGTGGTAGGCGCGGATGGCTTCGGCCACGGGCGAAAGGCCCTCCTCCCGGCGGAGCCACTCGGGCACGGGGTCGGCAACCTGGTCCGCAAGCGCCTCGACGGCAGCCTTCACGGCGTTCCGGATTGTGCGCTGGCCGAGCCCCTGGGTGGCGGGGTAGACGGGCTGGAGGCGGCCGGCCTCGAAGGAGTCGTCGTCGGCCGGTTCGTACTCGGGGTTCTCCATCTGGATGCGGCCGCGGTATTCGCGGACACGCCCGGAGAGGACGACTCGCTGTCCCTCGGAAAGGGCACGAGCGACGAAAGGCATGTTCCACCACATGGCCTTGAGCATCCCGGACCCGTCGGTGATGACGGCCTGGGTGCCCCGCACGCGACGGCCGAAGCGGACTTCGCCGATGGTGAACACGGTCCCGACTACGGTCTGCGGCTGGCTCGCGGGGCGAAGCTCGCTGATCTTGCGAAGGTCGGTGAAATCATTGAAGCGGCGTGGGAAAAGAAAGACCGCCTCGCCGGCTGTGGCCACGCCCAGGCGGTCAAAGCGCTCCGCGGCGGCCTTCCCGACACCGGGGAGGCGGGTGAGCGGGGAGGCCGGGTGGAGCTCCGCGCCGCCGCTCTCGCGAGGTGAGGCAGCCGGTGCGGTTGGCGTGGTGTTCGGCGCTGGTTTGCGGACAGGAGGCGAGGCCCGTCCCCGGGCGGGGGGTGCAGGCGCGCCGGCGGTCCGAG
>CAUJEQ010000252.1 GCA_963169135.1 Chloroflexota bacterium | reverse complement strand
AGGCACTCGCCCACTTCGAGGCGCGCGAGTGGTCCGAGGCCTGCGGGCTGCTCGCCGGTCTCCTCGCCCGGGGCCCCGACTACGACATCCCCAGCCTCCAGTTGCTCTCCCGCGCTGTCGAGTGCCTCCGCTCGCGTCCAGTACCGTTCGTTTCAGCCATGACCATCCAGAAGCAAGCCTGAGGAGCCTCCATGTTCGAAAGCGCCCAGCTCGGCCGCAAGGTAGACCGCGATACCTTCGCCCAACGCGAACCCGAACTGCGGGAAGCCCTCCTCGATGCACAGCTCCGTTTGGCCACGGCCGGGTTCTCCGTCGTCATCGTTGTCGCGGGCGCCGAAGGCGCGGGCAAGGGCGAGACCGTCAACCTCCTCCTGAACTGGCTCGACGCCCGGGGCATCGAGACGCACGCCCTCGGCGCCCCATCCGAGGAAGAGCTCGAACGTCCCGAGTACTACCGTTTCTGGCGGCGGTTGCCCGGCAAAGGCCGCATCGGCATCTTCTTCGGCTCCTGGTACACCCGGCCCATCAGCCAGCACTCGCTCGGTAACCTTGACGAGGCCGGCCTGGAGGACGGCCTTCGCCGCATCGTCGATTTCGAGCGCATGCTCGAGGACGAGGGCGTCCTGCTCGTCAAGGTCTGGCTGCACATCACCAGGGACCAGCAGGCAAAGCGCTTCAAGGCGCTTGCGAAGAACCCGGACACGGCCTGGCGCGTCACGAAGATGGACTGGCGATTCCACAAGACCTACGACCAGTTCGTCAATTCAGCCAGCCGGGCCATCCGCCGGACAAGCACCGGCCAGTCACCCTGGCACATCATCGAGGCCTGGGACGCGCGCTACCGGCACCTCACCGTCGCAGAAACGTTGCTCGCTGCCATCGAACAGCGCCTCGCCGCCGAGCTCCCACCCGCGGAAGCCCAGTCCGTGGTCCCGGCCCCGGTCCGCCCCAACGTCATCTCCTCGCTCGACCTCTCCCGCACCGTCCCGGAGGCGGAATACCGCAAGGAGCTCATCCGGCGCCAGCTTGCCATCGGCCGCATGGCGCGCGACCTCCAGGACCGCAAGCGCTCCGCTGTCCTGGTCTTCGAAGGCTCCGACGCGGCAGGCAAGGGCGGCACGATCCGGCGCGTCACCCAGGCGCTCGACGCCCGCTTCTACCAGGTCGTCCAGATCGCCGCGCCGACCGATGAGGAGCGCGCACGCCCCTACCTCTGGCGTTTCTGGCGCAACCTCCCTCGCTGGGGCCACTTCACCATCTTCGACCGCTCCTGGTACGGCCGCGTGCTCGTCGAACGCCTCGAGGGCCTCTGCCCGCCTGCTGACTGGCAGCGGGCCTACGGCGAGATCAACGCCTTCGAAGAACAGCTCGTGCTCTCCGGCTCAACCGTGCTCAAGTTCTGGCTCACCACCAGCAAGGACGAACAACTCCGCCGCTTCCAGGAGCGCGAGGCCATGGGCTTCAAGCGCTACAAGATCACCGGGGAAGATTGGCGCAACCGCGAGAAGTGGGACGCCTACGAAGCCGCCGCCTGCGACATGGTCGAACGCACCAGCTCCGAACTCGCTCCGTGGACGCTCGTCGAGGCCGAAGACAAGCATTACGCTCGCCTGAAGGTGCTTCGAACCGTTGAAGAAGGTCTCGCCCGAGCACTCGACCGGAAATGACCGTGGCCTGGTGCCTTTGCGTTGACCCCTGCGCTCGTCCCCTTACAACGTGTCCTTGCGCTTCTGCAGCCAGTACACCGCGACGGCCGTCACGCCGATGAGGCCGACCATCCACGCCCAGCAGACCACCACGTTCGCGCCGAACAGGTCAGCAAACTGCTCGTCGATCCCCGTGTAGGCCAGCTGGCGCTCCTGCGGCGTCGCCAGCCCCTGGATGCCCGGCATGTTGCACTGCAACAGGTCGCCCACGCAGCCGTCCGTGGAGATCCCGCTGGCCGCGGTCAGCCCCTTGAGCGCCCACGAGGTGCTGTCGAGCGATGCCAGCACCGCCCCCACCGGCCCGAGGTCCGAGATCGGCACCAATCCGCCGGAGAACACGAGCTGGACCACGATGACGCCGATGATCAGCATCATCGCCTGCTCCTCCTTCCGCGTAACCGCTGAGATGAGGAGCGCCCACATCACGCCCGAGACCACCGCCAGCACGAGCGTCACATACATCGCCGCGAAGTCCGCCGTGCCAATCCCCGGGTACTCGATCAGGATCACCTTCGCGGCCCAGAGCACTGCGCCGTGGTACAGCGCGAACACCGACGCGATCGCGATCTTTGACCACAGGTACGGCCAGATACGCAACGACACTGCCCGCTCCCGTGCGTAGATCGCCGACTCTTTCACGATCTCCCGCACCGAACTCAATGAACCGACGAGGAACGGGATGAGCGCGGCAAGGAAGAACATGGTCATCGCCCGGCTTCCGTCGCCCGTCTGGCGGTCGAGCGTGTCTCCCGGCCACGCGATGAGGTCGATCAGCGAGAGCGCAGGCGCCAGGAGGAACAACAGCGCGAAGTTCACACGGTCACGCCGGATCAGGTCGAAGTAGCGCGCCGAGAGCACCCGGAACTGGTGCCAGGCCGAAGATGTCCGGCCGGCGGCGGGCGCGGGGCGTGCCGCCAGCGCCGCTGATCCTGGCACCGGCGCACCGCCCGGCGTGGCCGCGAGCCGCCGCACGACGAACTCCTGGTACTGGCTCGACGCGCGATACAGCGCTGCCCACTCCTCCGGCGACTTCTCTCCCTCCAGCTTCTCGTAGATGCCGTCGAAATCCTCGACCCCGAAGTAGCTGAGCGCCTGGTCCGGAGGGCCGTAGTACGCCAGGTTCCCACCCCGCGCCAGGAACAGGACCTGGTCGCAGAGCATCACGTTCTTCGTCGCGTGGGTGATGAGCGCGATCGTATGCCCGTCGTCGGCGAGCTTCCGCAGCAGGCGCATCAGCTGGCTTTCGGTCCCCGGGTCCAGCCCAGAAGTGGCTTCGTCGAGGAAGAAGAGCCCGGGCCGGGTAAGCAGCTCCGCCCCGATCGAAACGCGCTTCCGCTGGCCGCCGCTCAACCGCCCGACGGGGGTCTCCTTGCGCTCGTTCAGGCCCAGTGTCGCCATCACCGACTCGACCCGCTGATGCCTCTCTGTCTCCCCCGTGTCGTCGGGCAGTCTCAGTTCGGCCGCGTAGTTCAGCGCTCTCCCTACGGGGAGATCCCGGTGCAGGATGTCGTCTTGAGGCACGTAGCCCAGGGTGGTCCGGAACGCCTGGAAGTGGTCGTACAGCGATGTCTCGTTCAGCAGCACGTCGCCGTCGGTTGCGGGCCGCAGCCCGCTCAGTGCCCCGAGCAGCGTCGACTTGCCCGAGCCGCTGACACCAACGATCGCGACAAACTCCTGCGGTTCGATGACGACCGAGATGTTCTGGAGCAGGTTCAGTTTGTCGCTGACGCGCTGGTTCAGACCCACCGCGGTCAGGCGGATGTGCTGGGAATGGTCCTCCTGGCGGATCCCCTGGGCGCTGAGGTGCAGCCGCACCGGGCCCACCTGCACCACGTCGCCAGGCGCCAGCGCCCGCTGTTCGCCCCCCGCGAGCCGGATGCCGTTGACGTACGTCCCGTTGGTCGAGCCGAGGTCCTCGACGACCCGCCTGCCACCCGGCCCCGGGGACACCCGCGCGTGCAGCAGCGACACCGTTGGGTGGGTCAGGCGCAGTTCGCAGCCTTCCCCGCGGCCAATCGTGACCGTCTGGCTCGCATCGAGCGTCAGGTCCTGCTGCTCGGCGGCCGCCGCCGCCACTGGCGACGTCCAGTAGCGCAACGACACCACGCCCGCGATATCGAGGACATCCCCGTCGCGGAGCTCGTGCCGCTCGACCCGGGCTCCGCCGACCCGGATGCCGTTAGTGGTGCCCAGGTCTTCCGCGATGTACGCCGTGCCACTGCGGCGCAGGACAAGGTGGTGCCTCGAGACCACGTCCGCATCCACCTGGATCTGGTTGTCGGCTTCGCGGCCCACCGTGATGACATCGCCCTGAAGCGGCACCTCCGAGGTCCCGGCCGCGGTCACAATCTCCAGCCGTGGAAGGAACGCCGCCATCACCGTCGCATGGGGACCGGTTCGCATCGGCGCTCCAACGGGAGCGACACGGGTGATGCCGCCCTCGGGCTGCCGGGCGCCTGCGCCGGCCGAATCTCCGATTCGGATTTCACACTCGGCCAGGGCAAGCACGTCTCCCGGCTTCACAGGCACGGGCACGCGAGGCTCCACCTCCCGGCCATTCACCCGCGAACCGTTCGCGCTGCCAAGGTCCATGAACATCAGCCCGCCCGGAGTCGGCACAAGTGAGGCATGGTGGCGCGAGACGCGGATGTTCTGGAGCTGGACATCGGCATCCGCGCCGCGGCCGAACACAAGACTCCCGGTGATGGGGTAGGAGCGTTCTTCGCCGCCTTCCGACACGAACAGCGTTGGCACGGTACGTCCGCCTGGAGTGATGTCCGCCAAAGCCTACGCGCTGGAACCGCCCGGAGGAACGGGCCGGCCGGCGGCCCCTGCGGGACCACGCGGCGGTACGTTGCTGTTGCCGCCGTCAGTTGCCGAACGGCGCTCCCGTGATCGCGCAGCCGGGCGACGGATAGTCTTCCGTGAGCGACGACGCCCCGATCGTTTTCGCGTCCTTGAACGTTGTGACCAGCGTCGCTGTCCCTCG
>CAUJEQ010000251.1 GCA_963169135.1 Chloroflexota bacterium | reverse complement strand
ACGATGACCGCGCTGAGCGTGTTGGGGAGCATGTGCGCGCGTACGATTCGCCAGGGACTCGCTCCCGTGGCCCGGGCCGCGAGGATGAAGTCCTGCTCGGTGATGGAGAGCATCTGTCCTCGCACGAGCCGTGAGACGGTGGTCCAGCCGACGAACGAAATGGCGAGGACAGTCACAAGCAGCACGCTTGGCACGCCCGGGATCTGGGGGTCGCCGCTGCCGATGACCGGCCAGTCGCGTCCGAAGAGCACCTGCCGCAAGAGGATGATGGCGAGCAGGTCCGGAAAGGCGAACGCCAGGTCGGTTATCCACATCAGAATGGTGTCGCTCACGCGTCCAGCGAGGGCGGCCGACATGCCGACGGCAATCCCGATCAGCAGGATGACAGCCTGTGTGCCGAGGCCGATCTTCAGCGAGAACAGCGTTGCCTGGGTCATCCGGGCATACAGGTCACGGCCGAGGCCATCGGTCCCGAGGGGATGGTCCCAGCTGGGGTTTTGTTCGACGGCCCCGAAATCGGTTTGGGCCGGATCGTGCAGTTGCACTGCAGGCACAAAGTCGGAGAGGAGCGAAACGGAAAGGATGATCAGCAGGATGATGCCCGAAGCCACGGCGAGCCGGTTGCGCAACAGGCGTTGCCACGCCTGCGCCCAGAGTCCCCGTTGCTTGGTGTGGAGCACCTCGTTCGCGAAGTCGAAGGGCTGGACCATCGCCTGTTCGGTTGACGACACGATGATGCCCTCCTAGTACCGGATCCTGGGGTCGGCGAGGCCGTACAGCAGGTCTACAACGAGGTTCATGAACGCGATGATGACCGCGAAGAAGACCGTGACGCCCATGATGAGCCCGTAATCGCGGATGATGACGGAACGGACGAACTCTCCGCCAAGCCCGGGAATGGCAAAGAACCGCTCGATCACGAGCGAACCGGTGATAAGGCCGGCGAAGATCGGTCCCAGGACCGTCAGCACGGGGATGAGGGCGTTTTTTGCGGCGTGCCGAATCACGACGTTGAGCTCCTTCAGACCTTTCGCCCGGGCGGTACGCACGTAGTCCTGGCGAAGTACTTCGAGCATGGACGCGCGCGTGATCCGGGCGATGAAGGCCATGGGGAGGAAGCCGAGGCCGATGGTCGGCAGGATCACCTGTTTCCAGTTGCTGAAGTCGCCCTGGAGCCAGCCGGTGAAGCCGTAGTTCGTACTCAGGACTTTGAACCAGCCCAACTCGACAGCGAACACGATGGTCAGGAGGGGCGCCAACACGATGCTTGGCATCGCGGCGCCGGCTGTGGCCACGAAGACGCCGAAGTAGTCGCCAAGGCCGTTCTGGTTGAGTGACGATACGATCCCGAGGGTGAGGCCGAAGGCCGTGGCAAAGAGGAACGCGGCAATGCCAAGCTGCACAGAGATGCGCATGCGTTCCTTGATGATATCGCTGATGTCGCGGTTGTTAGCGATGGAGATGCCGAAGTCGAACGAAGCCAGGTTCTTGAGGTAGGTGACGTACTGGACCGGGAGCGGGTCATCGAGCCCGTAGCGGCGCTCCAGGTTGGCCCGGGTTGCGGGCGGGAGCGGCTTGTCTTCGTCGAAGGGGCCCCCTTCGACCGAGTGCATAAGGAAGAAGGTGATGGTGGCGATGGCGAAAAGGAGTGGAATGATGGCGAGGACGCGCCGGATAGCGTAAGCGAGCATGGCTGATCCGAAATCTAGTTGGGCCGGGGATTCGAAGAATCCCCGGCCCATTGTGGCACGGCACGAACGTTGGTGCCGTTGGAGCTACTTGTTGTCCGTCTTCCAGAGTTCGATGTACCAGTCACCCGGCACGAACGTGTCACCAGGACGCTTGTTCTCGACCATGCCCTTGATGTGCGGCTTCACGAGCATCGCGGCAAGGGTGTGGTAGAGGGGCGCGATACCGTTGGCCTCCTGGAGGAGGATCTTCTCGGCGTCGCGGTAGAGCTTGCGGCGCTCTTCGTCATTGGTGTTGTAGCGGGCCTTGTCGATGGCATCGTCCAGGGCCTTGATGCTGACGAGCACCTTGTTGATCGAGCCACCCGTTTCCCACAGTCCGAGGAACCAGTTCTCCGGGTCCGGGTAGTCTTCCTGCCAGCCACCGGTGACCAGCTGGAAGTCCGAGGCGTTGAAGCGCGAGGAGCGCGTCTTCGAATCGGTGATCTCGAGCTTGAGTTCAATGCCCAGGTGCTTCTTCCATTCCGCCTGGAGGAATTCGCCCAGCAACTTGTTCGTCGCCGAATCGACCATGATGAGGGTCAGCTCGGGGAAGCCCTTGCCGTCCGGGTAGCCGGCCTTGGTCATGTTTTCCTTGGCCTTGGCAGGATCGAAGCCGAGGATGTCGTCGTATTCGCCGCCTTTGAGGCCGTTGCGGGCCGGGGGCACCCAGTTGGTGGTCGCGGTGTTGGCATCCTTGAAGACGACCTTCATCATCGTCTCGCGGTCGGTTGCCTGCGATAGAGCCAGGCGGACCTCAGCCTTGTCGACCGGCGCCTTCGTCACATTGAACTCGAGGCCGATGGTCCGGGTCGCCGGGTAGAGATGGAGCTCGTTCGGGAATTCCGTCTTGAGCTTGTCGAGTTCAGGCTTGTTGGCGACGGTCGCGTCGACTTCGCCGGTGCGGTAGGCCTGGTTGAGGACGGCCGCGTCATCGACGTACTTGAGGACGACCTTTTCGACGCCAACGCCAGTGCCGATCCAGTTCGGGTTCGGGACCAGTTCCATCGTTGCCTTTTCGGTGTAGGCCGAGGGCATGAACGGGCCGTTGTAGACGTTCTCGAGCGGGCCGGGCCAGGGGGCGTCGACCGTGGCGAGCTTGTGGCTCGGCGCCGGGAAGGTGGGCCAGAGCGAGAGCAGCGTCGGGAAGGTCGGCTGAGCCGCGCCGATCTTGATCTCCAGGGTGGTGGCGTCGATCGCCTTCACGCCAACGGCGGCCTGGAGTTCGGTCTTCTTGGCCGCATCTGCGTCGGCGGCGGCGTAGTAGTCATCACAGCCAACGATATTGGTCAGGATGTACTGGTAGTGGCCGGCATTGTCCGGGTTGCAGGTGCGCTGGATGCCGAGGACGAAGTCCGCGGCGGTCAGCGGCTGACCGTCGGACCACTTCAGGTCCTTCTTCAGCGTGATCGTGTAGGTCTTGCCGTCATCCGAGACCTTGGGGGCGCCATCAGCCATTGCCGGCTGGGGGACGTCGTTCAGGTCCAGGTGATAGAGGCCGCGCCAGACATACACCATGTGGGAGATGTCCTGCGCGAAGTCAGAGAAGTGCGGGTCCCAGGTTTCGAACTGGGTCGCGCCGATGGTGATGGTGCCCGAAGGCGCCTGCGTGGTGGGGGTATTGTCCCCGCCGCCGTTGGTGTCGTCGTCATCATCGTCGTCGCCGCATGCGACGGCGATGGCCATGATGGCGAGTACGGCGAACATGCTCAGGAGCATCCGCCATTTGGAATTGGTCATCGTTAGTGGTTCCCTCCTCTATTCGACTAACCGTCCGGTAAGGTGCTTTCGGAATCGCTTAAGGTCAACAATCCTTAACAGCGTCGGCACGGGGATTCACAGGCTTGTAATCCCGGTCACCTCCTCGCGGGTCGCTTTTCGCTGGCGCAGCCAGCGGGGACGCGGTTCCCGTTCCTCTAGCCGGTACGCCAGCGGCTCAGTTATGGATGTTTCCATTAATCGCATAACAGGCCACGGGACATGCCGGTATCGAAACCCGCGCGACTATAAACCGGCTTCCCCGGGCGTGCCAATAGGGCATGGCTGGCCTATGCTCGGCCGCGGGGCCTGAACGGCCCTGGTTCGATTCGAGGAGGGGCGCTGTATGGCCCGGGTGCTGGCGATCGTGAACGTGCTCGGCAACGACCAGAAAGGTGTCGTCGCGCGTATCAGTACCTACCTCGCCGAGCGCGACATCAACATCGAAGACATCGAACAACGCGTTGTCCGTGGGCAGTTTCTGATGGATATGCTCATCGACATCACCGAAGCGTCGGTCTCGCTCGATGAACTGATCACCGGGCTTCTCGCCATCGGCACGGATATCGGGATGGACATCCGTGTCACGCTCCACAACCAGAGAGAGCGGAAGCGCGTCGCGGTGCTGGTGTCCAGGGAAGAGCACTGCCTGGAACAGCTCGTTTCCGACGCGCGCTCGGATGACCTCCACGGCGAGATCGCGTGCGTGCTTTCGAACCACGAGTCACTGCGCCCGGTGGCCGAATCGGCCGGTCTGCCGTTCGAGTGGTTCCCAAGCGAGGACAAGGCGGCCCACGAAGCATTCCTTCTGGAGAAACTCGACGCGTATCGCGCGGACCTGGTCGTCCTGGCGCGGTACATGCAGATCCTGACACCGACGGTCGTGGGACCCTACGCCGGCCGGATCATCAACATCCACCCTTCGTTGCTGCCCTATTTCCCCGGGGCGAACCCCTACCGGAGGGCCTGGGAGGATGGGGTGCGAGTCACCGGCTGCACCGCGCATTTTGTCACCGAGGACCTCGACGCCGGGCCGATCATCCTGCAGGACGTGTTCCACATCGATGTCGGGGTGGACTCGGTCGATGATGTGCGGCGCAAGGGTCGCCTGCTCGAGGGAGTGGTGCTGAGCCGGGCAGTCCAGCTCTACCTGAACAACGAGGTCGTGGTCATCAACGGGAAGGTCGTGTTCAAGCCCGGGATGAAGACGTTGCTCCGCGACTTTGGAGACCGCTGACTGCTCCATCGGTGCCGGTGGGTTCGGCGAGGCGCCAGGCCATGCGGACGCCGTCGACACGGCCGCGGTAGACATCGACGACGTGTTCCGGACAGGCGTGGACGATGATGTGCGACTCGCCCGCCTTCTCGCCGAGGTCGTCGAGCTTCAGGTCGAGCAATACGGGAGCTGAGGTCAGCAGGCCAACAGTGCCCGTGGCCCGCCGAGGCGGGACTTCGAGGTAGATGCACAGAGCGCAGAAGGACATGGAACGGGCACCTTCCTGGGAGCACGCCGAGCCTACCACTGCCGGCGCCGATAATGATTGTGTCTCCGTAAAAGTCCAGCCACAGGCCGAACTACGTTGCGCGCGGATCCAGCAACTGCCTGGTCCGCCGATGACGCCAGGCGAACATGGCCAGGATCGCCGGCCTGACCAGGTAGAATTCCAGGAACGCGCCTACCGGTGTCGGCATCAGCCGGAATGCGACGACGTCCGTGAGCCGGCTCCCATCGCCTTCCTGAACGATGCGGTGCTGGTGGCGCCAGCGGAGGAAGGGCCCTGATTCCTGCGTATCCTCGATCAGGCGCCCGGGGACGAGGCGCGTGATCCGGGCTTGCCACGTTTGGGCGACGGGCCACGGGCCGACGCGGAACACCTGGACGTCACCCAGTTCTGTCGCCTTCGTGCTGCTCACCATGCCGAAAGGGGGCCATGGCGGGGAAATGCGGGCCAGGTTTTCCGCGTTCATGTGGAACGCGAACAGTTCGTCTGCGCTTGCGTCGAACCGGGATGACTTTACGACGAGAGTCATAGCATTGGCCTCAGTCCAAGAGATTCCGTGACGTCGCGGTATGCGTTGATTCCGGAAAGGGCAGTACCCACGGTGCCCTGCCCCGGGAAGACGTGGTCGCCGGCCATGTACAGGTGACGTTCCGGCCGATGGCCCGGCGCCCTCAGCGCGACGTTGCCGGGACGCTGCACCAATCCGCCGACGAGACCCCCGGGCCGAGCCGTGAACCTCTGGTAGGTCGCGGGCGTCGCCGACCTCACCATCTTCACGCGCGCGTCAAGGTCCGGGATGACCCCGGCGGCAGCATGCAGCAGGCGACTCTCGAGGGCTGCCCGGCGGCAGGCAGTCCGCGCTGGATAGTCGAGCCAGTCGGCGGCACGCGTGTGCGTCGAGACCGACACCGACCAGCGATTGGCGCGGGCACCCCTGCCCGCGTAGATGGACACGAGGCAGCTAGCGCCGTCCGCGTCAAGGTCGCCGGGCGACTGAATGACCTGGTGGAACGGGTGCATCGCATCGAGACCGTCGCCGTCGATGCCCAGGTGGAGGACAAATGCCCCCCAGGCGTCTCCCGCGCCTGGGAGCTCCGGCCGGCGGGCGCGGAGGCGATCCAGGGCGGCCGGAGGCACGTTCGCGACGACCCGTTTCGCGCGGACACGCGTCCCGGACGCGAGCACGAGGTCCCATGCGCCACCCTTTGGTTCGAGGCTGGCGACCTCGGTTGCGAACTCGACCGTTCCTCCGTGCTCGCGGATGTTGCGCACGAGCTGCATGGCGAGACGAGCCGTTCCGCCCTCCACCCACTGGCAGCCGCGCCGGTACAGGTCCAGCGCGATGGCGCCCTGGACGGCGCTGCAGTCTTCCGCCCGGGCGCCGGTGGCGTCGAGAAGGAGGCTGTCGATGAGCGCGTCGGCTTCCAGGTGCCCCACCGCCCCCAGCCTGCGTTTCACCCGTCCGACCGTCGAGCCGAGCAGCGGGAGCACCTTGATGGTCGAAGGGCGCGCTGCACGGGCGGTCCGGCGTACGTCGGTCCAACGCTCAATCGGGAGCGACGGCAGCGACGCGCCGATGCCGTAGACGACCCCGCCGGCTTCGTGGCTCCAATCCCAGAACCTTGCGTAGCCCGGCGGTGCGCCGGGGAAGGCATGGCGGAAGGTTGCCTGCCAATCCGCGACCGTCGCCGCGTAGGGGACCTGCTGGTCGCCAATGTGAAAAACGATCGATGGATCGAGGGGGGTCGACGCCACTTCCACCGCGAGAGTGCCAAACACCTGTCGAAGTATGCCGCCGGGTTCGAGGCCGGTGACCACGGTCGCACCCGCCGGGAACCAGTAGCCTCCGAGGGCGAAGTCCCCGGCACAACCGCCGGGGCGCGTATGACGCTCGAACACAGCGACGGTCAAACCATCCTTCGCGGAGAGGGCTGCTGCCGTCAGTCCGCCGAAGCCTGAGCCGATGACGGCGAGATCCACAGCGGCCGCGGGACGTGACATCATGCGTTCAGCCTAAAACATCGACAAGACATTGACAAGAAAGGTCAACCTGTCTAACTTGGGGCCATGGAGTTTGAGCTCACTCCGGCTGACGGCTTCAAGATTGCGCAGGTGGAACAACTGACGGGTGTAGGCGTCCATACCCTCCGCGCATGGGAGCGGCGGTACGGTGTCCCCACGCCGAATCGCACCGGCGGGAAGCAGCGCATGTACAGCCGTGCCGATGTCGAACTCATCCGACGAATGCGGTCGCTCGCGGTGCAGGGTATGCCGCTGGCTGCCGCAGCGGAGAAGGCCCTGGCCGCAGTGCCGGCGCGGGCGGCCGCCGGCGAACCCGCGACGGTCGCCCTCCGGGAGCGCATGACGCGTGCGCTGCTGGCCTTTGACGAATCCGGTGCGGCCGCTGGGTGGTCGGAGGCGACCGAATCGTTCGACACCTTGACGGTCTTCGAACGGGTCGTCGTGCCGCTCATGCGCGAGGTCGGCGTGGGCTGGCACGCTGGCAGCGTCACAGTCGCGCAGGAACATTTCGCGACCAACTTCGTGCGCGCCCGGCTCGATTTGCTTACGCGTCAGGTGGCACCGCTGGCCGGGGCACCAACGGTCCTTCTGGCCTGCATCGAGGGCGAGCACCACGAGCTCGGCCTGCTGATGCTGACCGTGATGCTCCGTTTCCAGGGGCTGCGCACCATCTACCTCGGGCAGGACGTTCCGGGCGACGCCCTGATCCGGACTGCGGAGGACACACAGCCGGAGGTCATCGCCTTGAATGCCAGCACGCTGGATGGCGCGCGGAGGTTGCCTGCCGTCGTCTCGTTGCTCCGCCAGGCGGCACCGCTCAGCGCCATCGTTTACGGCGGCGGCGCATTCGAAGTCGAGCCCGGACTTCGCATGGAGGACGGCGCCCATTATGGAGGCCCCGGTCTTACGGCTGCGGTCACGCTCGTCAATCAGTTGGGCCGCTCGGCGCGCCCTGGAGGAGTCGCATGAACATCGTTGTGGCAGGCGGAACCGGTTTTTTGGGCCGCGAGATCACCGCGGCATTACTCGAAGCGGGTCACCAGGTGACTGTGGCATCGCGCTCGAATCCACAGAAGGAGCCGATCGATTCCCGCGCACGCTGGGTGCGCGGCGATGTCATGGAGCCCGACAGCCTCGCGGAAGCGCTCGCGGGCTCGGATGTTGTGGTCGATGCCGTGCAGTTCCCGAACTCGCCGATAGAGAATCCCAGGAAGGGCCTGACGTTCGAACGCATCGATTTGGGAGGAACGAGGAACCTCGTTGATGCGGCGAAGGCCGCCGGGGTGGGCTACTTCATCGGGCTCAGCGGGGTGGGCGCCGCCGAACACGCCGAGTACCCCTGGCTGCGCTACAAGTGGCAGGAAGAGCAGCACATCATCGCGAGCGGCCTTTCCTACACGATTTTCCGGCCGAGCTGGATCTACGGCGAGCGCGATGTCGCGTTGAATCGCTTCCTCGGCTTCGCGAAGTTCTTGCCGTTCATTCCCGTCGTCGGAAATGGGAAGACCCGGATCAACCCCCTCTTCGTTGGCGACCTGGGCGCCCATGTGGCTGCGGCGATCGGGAACGACGCCGCGAGCAACCGCCTGTTCGAGCTCGGGGGTCCGGCGGTAATGACGATGGACGAGATCATCCGGGTCACGTTGAAGGTGGCGGGCAAGCGCCGATTCCTCCTTCACAACCCGAAGCCGCTGATGAAGCTGGTCGCGGGCGTCATCCAGTTCGCTCCGGGGCGGCCGCTGACGCCCGATGCGGTCGACTTCATCACCATGGATGGCGTTGCCGATACGTCGGCGTTGACGGAGACATTCGGACTGGCGCTGACTCCGTTGGAGCAAGGGGTCTCGACGTATCTGCCCAACTCCTGAGGTAATTCGGGCCTCGCGTCTATAGCTTGGATTTTTCGCTTGCATAGGTGGGGTCGCGATGGCGTAGAATCAGCCCCGGCGGCTTGCGGGGGCCGCTGTCGAGAGAGACTATCTCCGCCGGACTCTACCATTGCGTGCTGATACTTCTGATGTCGCGTTCAGGCTACTAATCGCTCTTGGTGAGCTCTGGGATGGACTGGAGCGGGCAGGGGTCGAACCATCGTCACGAGGCTTGAACCTGACCCAGGAGTACCTTGGCGGGTACACGCGGTTCTCGGCTGGATCGGGTTCGCATGCACGGCTCGTCATCGAATGGAATGAGTCGTCGCGGCACCTGCGGGTCCTGCGTTGCGAGCCCTGGCCGGGCGCTGAGGCGACGATTTCGGCGACTGTTGCGCACGTCCGGACCGAGGCGCGCGAGCGGGGCATCATCGACATCGTGGATCGGGCGCTCATGGCGGCCTGCCAGGAGCCGACGGCACCGTGCCGCCGCACTGTGCTGTCGACGGCCATGGCCCCCAGTCAGCCCGTCGTGGCACGGCGCGCGTAGCAGCCCACCACCGCATCGGGGTAGCATGGCCGCCATGGCGCGGCCACTTCCACCGGACTTCCCCATTCGTTCACAACTGCTTGCGCGGCTCTACGACGAGCAGCGCCGGGCAGGGTGGATAGCACCCGGGTTCGCAGGTGTGATCGCGCGCGAATTGCGTCTGCCTGCGGCCGAGGTATGGGAGGCGGCGACCTCGTACGCAGACTTCCGGTTTGCCCCGCCCAGCGGCGACGACGTGCCGTGCGCCGGGCTGAGCTGCCAGCTGGCACGTGGTTCATTCGAGGAATCGCCGTCTGAAGGGAGCCATTGCCTCTTCCGTTGCTACGACGCCCCCGCGGCCGGCGGTGAGGAGCCCTTCCCGGTGGCGATGGTTCGGCAGGCGGGCCCACTCCTGGCCCCAGACATAACCAATACCGATCGGCTCGGCGCTGCCCGGCGGCTGGGCCGGGATGCCGCGCTGAACGCTGTCGCGGAATCGGGGTTGCGCGGGCGGGGCGGCGCGTACTTCCCGGTGGGGACGAAGTGGCGGGCCGCTCTCGAGGAGCGGCGGCCGATCGCGCTCGTGGTAAACGCCGAAGAGGGCGAGCCGGGCGTGTTCAAGGACCGTGCCCTGCTTTCGCTCGCGCCCCGGCGGGTAGTCGAAGGCATCGCCATCGCCGCGTTCATCCTGGAGCCGGCCGTGATCGTCGTTTTCGCGAATGGCCACGCAGATCCGGCCGTCCGTTCCCTGGAGGAAGCGCTCAACCTTGCGGAGATGGAGCTTGACGTCGCGATCGTGAGAGGTGGCGGCGGCTACGTCCTCGGCGAAGAAAGCGCGCTGCTCAACGCGCTCGAGGGTCGCCGCCCGGTGCCGCGCACCAAGCCACCGTACCCGGTCCAGTCGGGGCTCTTCGGCATGCCGACGGCCGTGAACAACATCGAGACCTTCGCGAACCTCTCCGTGCTCTTTGACGACGTCCCGGGATTCCGGAGGCGCGGCACACCCGAAACTCCCGGCACGAAGATCCTGAGCATCAGTGGCCGGGTCCGGTTGCCTGGCGCCTACGAAGTGCCCATAGGTGTGTCGCTGCGGACGGTGGTGGAACAATCCGGTCCGGCGATGGCGGGTGAGGTGGCGGTGCTTGCAGGAGGACCGTCCGGTGGCTTCCTTTCGGCCGGGCACCTGGACGTGCCGCTCCAGCCAGGGATGCTTCACCCCACAGGGGCGATGCTCGGTGCCGGGGGGCTGGTCGTGCTCGATGCTCCCAACGACATCCGCGCGGCGGCGCTGGCGATGGCCCGCTTCAACGCGGAGGAATCCTGCGGGAAGTGCACGCCTTGCCGGGAGGGGACGCCACGCCTGCACGACCTGCTCGCCGCCGGAGACGTAGCCGGCATCGAGGGTCTGGCAGAGGTGGTCCAGTTCGGGTCGCTCTGTGGCCTCGGCCAGATGGCGCCCGGACCCGTGCGTTCGGCGCTGCACTTCTGGCCGGAGGTATTCGCGTGAACCTCAACGGTCGTTCAGTCGAGGCCGCAGGCTCGTTGCTGGATGCAGTCCTGGCAGCCGGGATCGCGCTGCCCCACCTGTGCAAGGACGACAACCTCCCCGTCATCGGCGCCTGCCGGACATGTCTAGTGGAGGCGGATGGCCGGATCGTGGCCGCCTGTTCGACTCCGGCAGCAGGCGTCCAGGAGTGCGCGACCGATTCGGAGCGAGCGGTGCGCATCCGGCGCGGTGTACTGGAGTTGACCGCCGCCATGCAGTCCCGAGCCGGGGGTGCGGCGGGCGGCCCGCGTTCGGCGGAGAGTTCGGAGGCCTATGCGAGCCACGCCCCGCGGCCGGGCCAACACGATGTACGGACCGGCACCCACGCCGACCTCTCGAACCCGTTTTTCTCGTTCCACGAAGATGCCTGCATCCTCTGCGCGCGCTGTGTCACGGCGTGCCAGGAGCTGCAGCACATCGGCGCGATCGGCATTGCCGGGCGCGGGCATACCGCGCGGGTTACGCCGGGTGCCGGCGTGAGCTTTCGCGAATCGATCTGCACCAGCTGCGGTTCGTGCGTGGCTGCGTGCCCAACATCCGCGCTCAGGCCGAAGGGGTGATGTGATGACCCGGACCGTTTCGAGTACCTGCCCGTACTGCGGCGTCGGCTGCGGCATCGTCTTGAACGTCGATGAGCAGGACCGCATTCGCTGGGTCGACGACGATCCGGAGAATCTCTCCAGCACGGGGATGCTCTGCGTCAAAGGCCGTTTCGGGACGACCTTCGTGAACCACCCGGACCGCATTCAGACGCCGTTGATCAAGCGCAAAGGGCGGTTCGAGGAAGCCACCTGGGACGAGGCGCTGGACCTGGTGGCGAACCGCCTGCTGGAACACCGGGGGCACTTCGGCAGCTTCGCCAGCGCAAAAGCGACTAACGAGGACGCGTTCCTGCAACAGAAGTTCGTGCGGCTGGTAATGGGCACGAACAACATCGACCACTGCACGCGCCTGTGCCACTCGCCCAGTGTCGAGGCGATGCTGCAGCAGCTCGGGAGCGGCGCCACCAGCAATTCGTACATCGACTACGAAGAGGCGTCGTGCATCGTCCTTGTGGGGTGCGACCCGGGCTCGAACCACCCGGTGATTGCCTCGCGCATGCGCAGGGCGATCGACAGCCTGGGCACGAAGCTGGTGGTCGTGAACCCGCGCCGAATCGAGATGTGCGACCGGGCCGACCTGTTCCTGCAGCCGCGGGCAGGCACGGATGTGGCCCTCTTCAACGGGATGGCGCGGGCAATCCTGGATGAGGATCTCGCTGACCGACCGTTCATCGAGGGGCGCACGGAAGGCTTCGACGCGTTTGTGAGCGCGGTGGGAGAGACCACCGTGGACGAATGCGCACTCGTCTGCGGCGTCCCAGCCGGGGAGATCCGCGCGGCGGCGCGGCTGTTCGCGCGCCCGCCCGCCCGCCGGGGCCTGCCGGAGGGCCTGGTGCCGGGAAGCTGCCTCGTCTGGGGGATGGGGATCACCCAGCACACGCAGGGTACCGACAATGCGCACTCGCTCCTGAACCTGGCGCTGCTTGCGGGCCAGCTCGGGCGGCCGGGCTGCGGCGTATCGCCATTGCGCGGGCAGAACAACGTACAGGGGTGTGGCGACGCCGGCTGCATTCCCGACTCCCTGCCCGGGTATCAGTCATACGGCGACGCCGCGATTATTCCGTTCGAGGAACTCTGGGGAGCGGGGCTGCCGCGGTCTCCCGGGCTCAAGGCAACCGACATGGTGGAGCAGATAGCCTCCGGCGCGATCCGCGCGATGTACATCGTTGGCGAGAATCCGCTGCTCAGCGAGCCGAACCTCCACCATGCGACCGATCTCATCCGCGCGCTCGACTTCCTGGTGGTCCAGGACCTTTTTCTGCACGAGACGGCCGAACTCGCCGATGTCGTGCTCCCGGCCTGCTCGTTCGCGGAGAAGGACGGTACCTTCACCAACAGCGAACGCCGGGTCCAGCGAGTTCGGCGGGCCATTGCGCCGGTCGGCATGGCGCGGCCGGACTGGGAGATCCTTTGCGACGTCGCCCGGCGGATGGCCCCGGGGGCCGGCGTCGACCCGGCGCAGTTCGCTTACGCCTCGGCGGGCGAGGTGTTCGACGAGTTCGCGCGGCTGATGCCCCAGATCCGCGGCATTAGCTACGAGCGGCTGGAGCGCGAAGGCGGCATCCAGTGGCCCTGCCCCTCGGCGGACCACCCGGGCACGCGCTACCTGTATGCCGACTCGTTCCCGCGAGGGGTCGCGCGTTTCGTACCGGTCCGCCAGCACGCGGTGGCCGAGGAGACTCCGGATGGCGAATACCCGCTGGTGCTCAATACAGGCCGCATCCTCTATCACTGGCACGGCGGGACGATCACCCGGCGTGTGGCGGGCCTGATGGAACAGGTAGACACGGTGCCGGTGGCGGTCCACCCGGCGGACGCGTCCGTGGCCGAGATCCAGGACGGCGACCCGGTGGTGGTCTTCTCGCGGCGCGGACGGATGGGCGGAAGGGCGGTGGTCACCGATGCCGTGCAGCCGGGCAACCTGTTCGTCCCGTTCGTGAAGCTGCAGGGCAGCGCCGCCAACTTCCTGACGAACAACGTCTACGACCAGGAGTCCCGCATCCCGGAGTACAAAGTGTGCGCGGCCAGGATCGAGAAGAAACGGGAGCGGAAGGGCGCGTTCACGCTCCGGTCGTGAGCTATTGCCGAGCGGCCCATTGTTTGGCGTGGTAGGTGATGACAATATCGGCGCCGGCGCGGCGGATGCTCGTGAGAGCCTCATCGATGGCGCGCTGCTCGTCGAGCCAGCCGTTCTGCACCGCCGCCATGAGCATGCTGTACTCGCCGCTGACGTTGTAGGCGGCCACCGGGACATCGACCGAGGCACGCACATTCGCGAGCACGTCCAGGTAGGGTAGCGCCGGTTTCACCATCACCATGTCGGCTCCCTCGGCGATGTCGGTCATCACCTCATCGAGGGCCATCCGGCCGTTCGCCGGGTCCATCTGGTAACCGCGGCGGTCGCCGAACTGGGGCGCGCTGTCCGCAGCTTCGCGGAAGGGGCCGTAGAAGGCGCTGGCGAACTTCGCGGCGTACGAGAGGATGGGCGTTTCCGGGAATCCTGCGGAATCGAGCGCCCGGCGGATCGCCGCGACGCGCCCGTCCATCATGTCGCTGGGCGCGATGATGTCGCATCCGGCCTCGGCCAGGGAGACCGCGGTCTCGGCGAGCAACGGCAGGGAAGCGTCGTTATCCACCGAGCCATCGGGCCGGAGCATCCCGCAATGGCCGTGTGACGTGTACTCGCAAAGGCAGACATCGCCCACCACGAGCAATTCGGGGTTAGCGTCCTTCATGGTCCTGATGGCGGTCTGGACGATCCCGTCGCGAGCGTAGGCGCCAGTGCCGCGTTCGTCCTTCGCGGCGGGCAAACCGAACAGCAACACGGCCGGGACCTGGAGCGAGCGGAGTTCGCGCGCTTCAGCCGCCAGGGCGTCGATGCCCAGCCGATCCTGCCCGGGCATCGAGCCGATCGGCTGGCGGCCGCTGAGGGCTGCCTCGACGAACAACGGGTAGACCAGGTGGCGAGTCGTCAGCTCGGTCTCGCGGACGAGACCCCGAATGGCCGGAGAACCCCGCAGGCGGCGATGGCGCTTGAAGGCGGATAGTTCCATAAGATCGGAGTCTAGCATCAGTGCCTCTCCCGAGGTTTCAAGGCCGGGCCTGGAGTATCCTGCCGCCATGGAACGGCGCCTTCCCGAGCAATACGCAGGCTGGCAGGCACATGAGCCGGCGCTCCGGCGGATGACCACGCCCGAGCTGATTGCGGAAATCCAGGACGGCCCGCCAGAACGGCGGCTTGCAGCGCTCTCGGTGATCGACCTCGCTGAGGTCGACTTGCGGATTATCGAGGACTGGATTCGCACTCTCCCGGACACAGAGGCGAATGAACTCGCCGGGGCGATCCCCGCGCAACGTCCGCACGCAACCTGCTCGGAGGACTTGCGCTGGATCGAAGTTGCCCGCCTGGGCTACGAAGCGCGGCGCCTGCCAACATTCCTGATCATGCTCTTCTCCTCGCTGGAGGCCCTCGAAACGAGAGATTGCCCGGAGGCAGCCCAGGAGTGGGAGCGAATCGGCGACTGGCTGGGGGATGTCTATGACCGCCTGGTTTCGGCGAATGATGGTGATGCGCTCGAGGACATCTCCCTGTTCGTGTTCGAGAACTACCTCGGGCGCGAGGCCATCTTCGAGTCATTCTGCGGCATGATCGTGCGCCACGAAGTGCTCGCGCAAGAAGTCAGCGCCAATCCGTCGCTCTACCTGGCCGACCTCGGCGAGGCGCGCCAGCGGCTTGCGCTGGAAGAGGCTGCCGCGAACGGGGGGCTCAGCTTCCGGGATGCCTGGGCAAACCTGCGCGGCTTCTGATGGATCAGACCGCGCATTCGCCTTCGCCGCGCTGGAGCTGGTAGAGCTCGATGCGGTTCCAGTCGATGAACATCGACTGGTTGTCGTCGCTGAACTCACCGGGCAGGGTCAGGTCCTCGATCGCCTTCTCGAAGGGAGCGGTCCCGACGCGGTCGAAGAAGGCATTGAACGTCTCGCCGGGCCGGCGATCGCGCTCATAGAAACCGACGATTCTCTCGACCGCATCCGGGCCGCGCTTCGCGGGGAGGCGCACCTTGAGTTGCGTTGCCATCCGGAGAGTGCCGTTCTGGTACTCGCCGCCGACAAAGACGTGGTAGGCGGGGAGCTGGTTTGGCCCGACCTTCATTGCGGCGCCGTGGAACCCGATGTTCGCGATGTGGTGCTGGCCGCAGCTGTTGGGGCAACCGCTCATCTTGATGTTGATCTTCCTGGTTAGCGGGTCGTCGATCTGCAGTGACTCGACGCGTTGCTGGATAGCCTGGTTGAGACCCATCGAGGACGTGATCCCCAGCTTGCAGCTGTCGGTGCCGGGGCAGCTGACAACGTCGGTGATGCTCTGCGCCCCGATGTCGGCGAGGCCGATATCCCTAAGCCTGCTGAAGACCTCGTAGAGGCTTTCGTCGCGCACCCAGCGGAGGACGATGTTCTGGCCGACGGTGGTGCGCGCGTGTCCGCCGCAGTACTCGCGCATGATGGCGGCAAGACCACGGAACTGCTCGGGCTTGAGGTCGCCGCGCGTGACCTTGACTTCGATGGCGGAGAAGCCCTGTTGCCTCTGGGCGCGGACGTTGTTGGTCACGAAGGCGGTGAACTCGCGCATGTCGCTGTTCGGACGGGCGTAGCTCGGCTTGCGCTCGGGGGCGTTCGCCTCCTCGTCGTGGACGAAGAGGAGGCGGTCGGGATGGAAGTCCTTCGCCGTCCAGTCGCCCTGGAGTTCTTGATCGACCATGCGCTTGAATTCGTCGATGCCGACGCGGTCGACGAGGAACTTGATCCGGGCCTTGGCGCGGTTCTTCCGGAGCTCGTCGGCCTTTTCGAAGATGCGTACGACGGCTTCGGAGAGCTTGAGGTACTCGTCGACACTCACAAATTCGGTGAGCACCGGGGCGTTGCGCGGCATGATGCTGAGGCCGCCGCCGACCACGACCTTGAACCCTTGCTCGCCGCCATGGAGGCGCGGGATGAAGCCCAGGTCGTGGATCCCCGTGATGGCGTTGTCGTCATCAGTGGCCGTGAAGGCGACCTTGAACTTGCGGGGAAGGAGCTGGGAAAGCGGGTTGCGGAGCCAGTAGCGGGCAAAGGCGCCGGCGTAGGGCGTGGGGTCGAACAGCTCACCCGGCTGGACGCCGGCCCAGGGGTCGCCGGTGACGTTGCGGACCGTGTTGCCGCAGGCCTCGCGAGTGGACAGGCCCGTCCTGCCCATGATGAAAAGCGCCTCGGCTGCTTTCGCCAGGGGGATGTGGTGGAACTGGAAGTTTTGGCGGGTGGTGATGTGGCCCTTGCGCAGCGGAGCGAACCGCTCGGCGACCTCGCCGAAAGCCTCCATCTGCTCCGGGGTAACGCCCCCGAAGGGGAGCTTGACGCGGAGCATCTGGACGCCGGGCTGGCGCTGGCCGTACACGCCCTGCTTGAGCCGGAAGCCGATAAATTTGGTCTCTTCCCACTCGCCCTTCAGGAAGCGGTGCGCCTCGGTCTGAAAGTCCTCGAGTTCCTGCTGGAGGACGGGAAGGACGAGGCCCGGTTCGTTGGTGTGGACGACAGTTTCCACGCTGGTCATGGGGGACACCTCTCCCGGGACTGTGGCCTCCCGGCGGGCATGCAAACAGGATGAACTGGAGCGACTTTATCAACTATGGCCTTGCCTGCCAAGTCTGAAGTTGATAATGTTGACTGAATTACTCAGGTTCTGATGCGCGTTGACCTCGGCACCCGCCTTCGCCCCACCCGAAATCGAAGCACTCAACGAGCGCTTCGAAATTGTGGACCCCCGGGAGATCGTCTCGTGGGCAGTCGAGACCTTCGGTGACGGCCTTTCCGTCGGCGCGAGCTTTGGCGGCGCCTCAGGAATGGCGATCCTCCACATGGTCGCGACCCTGAAACCGAACGTGCACGTGTTCGTTCTTGATACCGACTACCTGTTCGAAGAGACGCACGAGACGATGGGGCGGGCCGTCCCGGCACTGGGGCTGGGCAACCTTCAGGTCTACAAGTCGAAGCTGACGCACGAGGAGCAGGCGGTGCAGTACGGTTCGGCGCTGTGGATGCGCGACCCCGACCTTTGCTGCGAGCTCCGGAAGGTTGAGCCGAACCGGCGCGCGCTGGAGGGGAAGACGGCGTGGGTGAGCGGCCTGCGGCGCGACCAATCGGAAGGGCGCGCCGGGACACCCATCGTCTCGTGGGCGCCGAAGTTCGGCGTGGTGAAGCTCAATCCGCTGGCGAACTGGACCGAGCAACAGACATGGGACTACGTCGTGAAGAACGGCGTGCCGTACAACCCGTTGCTCGACCAGGGGTACACAAGCATCGGCTGCTACAACTGCACTATCCCGGGGGTCCAGGGACGGGCGGGGCGCTGGCAGGGCTTCGAAAAAGACGAGTGCGGGCTGCACACATAGAAGGACATGACGGGACTGGCCATGGCTGGTTCGGTCCGGGAAGGAACGGCGGTTGGGAAACGGGGAAGGTGGGTTCGTGCTCTGGTTCACGGGGCTTTCGGGCGCCGGGAAGTCGACGCTCACGGAGGCGCTCGCTCCGCGCTTACGTGACCTTGGCCTCCGGGTCGAAGTGCTCGACGGAGACGCCGTGCGAGCGAACCTCTCGGCGGGGCTGGGCTTCGGCCGGGAGGACCGCGACACCAACATCCTGCGCATCGGGTATGTGGCGAACTTGCTCGCGCGAAACGGGGTGGCCGTCATCACTGCCGCGATCTCGCCCTATCGGGACACGCGCGACGCAGTCCGACGCCTGGTTGAAGGTGATGGGTCCAGCTTTATTGAGGCGCACGCGGCCGCCACGGTCGAGGAATGCGAGGCGCGAGACGTGAAGGGACTGTATGCCGAGGCCCGTTCCGGCAAACGCCCGGGGTTCACCGGCATCGACGACCCGTACGAGCCACCACTCCACCCGGAAATCGTGCTCCGGACCGGGTCTGAGGATCTCGAGAGCTCGGTGCGGAAGGTCCTCGACTACCTTTCCGCGCGGGGGCTTGTTCCCGCGACGGCGGCCGCCGGGGGCCAGCGATGACCAGCATCGGACTGCACCCGGCGCGCGGCGCGCAGGACGCCGGGCTCGAGGCGCTCGAGGCGGAGAGCATCTTCATCATGCGTGAGGTCGCGGCTGAGTTTGAGCGCCCGGCCTTGCTGTTTTCCGGGGGTAAGGACTCGATCGTCCTGCTGCGGATCGCCGAGAAAGCGTTTTGGCCGGCGCGACTGCCGTTCACGGTGCTGCACGTGGACACGGGACATAACTTTCCGGAAGTGATCGACTTCCGCGACCGGCGCATCGCCGAGCTTGGCGCGCGGCTGGTGGTCGCGTCGGTCCAGGAAGCCATCGACGCTGGCGAGGTCGTTGAGGAACGCGGCCCGCGCGCCTCGCGGAACCGCCTCCAGACGCCGGTGCTGCTGGCAGCCATTGCACGGCACCAGTTCGACGCCGCAATTGGCGGAGCCCGGCGTGATGAAGAGAAGGCGCGGGCGAAAGAGCGCGTGTTCTCGTTCCGGGACGAGTTCGGGCAATGGGACCCGCGCAACCAGCGGCCCGAGCTCTGGCACCTGTTCAACGGCATGCACGTACGCGGCGAGCACATGCGCGTGTTCCCGCTTTCGAACTGGACCGAGCTC
>CAUJEQ010000250.1 GCA_963169135.1 Chloroflexota bacterium | reverse complement strand
CTACCTGACCGAGCTGGAGGGCCGGGCGGGCTCCGCCAAGTAGGCGCAGTCACAGTCCGAGCATCAGAAGAGGCGGCCCGTTTCGCAATCTGTGAGGCGGGCCGCTACTATTCGTGCATGCCCCTGTATGAGTTCATGTGTGCCAAGTGTGGTTCGCGGGAGGAAGTGTTCTCGCGGACGGTCCAGACCAATATCGCCGCGCCGAAGTGTGTGAATGCCGGCAAGGAGCCGGGCCACGACATGCGCCGGATAGTGAGCAAGTTTGCGCAGCACAAGACGATGGCGGACCAGCTCGCGGAAGCCGAAGCGAAGTTCGGCCAGGAAGTCGACGCCGCCATGGGACCGGAGCCGGATGTCGGGCGGCTGGCGCGGCGGTACGAGTCACTGGCGAAGGACCTGCCGGAATAGATCGCAGGGTCAGAGGATCGGCAGGTACTCGGCGAGTTCGAAGTCGCTGATGTGGCGGCGGTAGCGTTCCCATTCGATACGCTTGTTCTTGAGCAGGCTTTCGAAGGTGTGGTCGCCGAGAGCGTTTCGGAGGAAGGTTGAGTGTTCGGCCTGCTCGATGGCCTCGATGAGGCTGCCGGGAAGCGTCTGGATGCCACGGGCGCGACGTTCGTCAGCGGTGAGTTCAAAGACGTTCTCTTCGACGGGCGCGGGGATGGGGCGTTCGTTTTCGATGCCGTCCAGGCCCGCCGCGAGCATAACCGCGAAGGCGAGGTACGGGTTGCAGGCCGAATCGGGGGAACGGTATTCGATGCGGGTGTGGGTTTCCTTGCCGGGCTTGTATTCGGGGATGCGGACCAGGTCGCTGCGGTTGCGGCGCGCCCAGGTGATGTACACGGGTGCTTCGAAGCCGGGGAGCAGGCGCTTGTAGCTGTTGACCCACTGGTTGGTCACCAGGGTGAGGGCAGCCGAGTGATGGAGGAGGCCGGCGATGTAGGAGCGCGCGATGGCGCTCAGGTGGTAGGGGTCGGCCGGGTCGAAGAACGCGTTGCGTTCGCCCTTGAAGAGCGACTGATGGACATGCATGCCGCTGCCGTTGTAGTCGGCGAGTGGCTTGGGCATGAAGGTGGCGTAGACGCCATTTGCGAGCGCGATCTCCTTGACCACGAGCCGGTAGGTCATGGCAGCATCGGCCATGGTGAGGGCATCGGTGTAGCGGAGGGCGATCTCGTGCTGACTGGGGGCGACTTCGTGGTGGCTATATTCGACCTCGATGCCCATCGCTTCGAGGGCGAGGACCGTCTCGCGGCGGAGGTCGCTGGCCGCATCGGAGGTCTGGTCGAAGTACCCGCCGCGGTCGAGGGGTTCAGGGCGGTCGGGGCTCTTGAAGTAGAAGTATTCAAGTTCAGGGCTGACGTAGAAGGTGTAACCGAGGTCGGCGGCGCGCTTAAGCTGGCGCTTGAGGACGAAGCGCGGGTCGCCGGCGAACGGTTCACCATCGGGGTGATAGATGTCGCAGAACATGCGGGCGACGCCAGCTTCGCGAGGGCGCCAGGGCACGAGCTGGAAGGTGGCCGGATCGGGGCGGGCAACCATATCGGACTCGTCGATGCGGGCGAAGCCTTCGATGCTCGAGCCGTCGAAACCCATGCCTTCTTCGAGGGCCTTTTCGAGTTCTTCGACGGTGATGGCGAAGCTCTTGAGTGCGCCGACGATGTCGGTGAACCAGAGGCGGATGAACTTCACGTCGTTTTCGCGGCAGGCGGAGATGACGTAGGAGGCGGATTCGCTCATAAGGGACTCTCCAGACACCACAATCGCTCAACTGCAGTGTAGCGCGTGGTTGTTACGGGCAGGTTGCAGGGCATTTGGGGTCAGGATTCGACGGAGGCGGCGGCCTCGGCGGGAGTCATGCGGCCATCGCGGACGGCTTCGAGGGCGGGGAGGTAGGCATCCATGGCAGCGAGGTTCGCATCGAGGATTGCATCGAACATGGCGAGGGCGAGGTGACTACCCGAAACATCGACGCTGGTCTTGAAGCGCACCTCGCCGTCGGCGAAATCCATTTCGAGGTTGCCGAGGGCGAGGCCGTAGTTGAGGCGCGCCAGGAGCTCCGCCATGGCGGGACGGGAGGTTTCCGGGGCGGTCCAGGGTGCCTGGGAATAGATGCTGCAACGCCCATGCTCCTCGCGGCAGACGACGAAGAGCGTCCATTCGCCGGCCTCGCTGGCGACCTCGGCGCGGATGACTTCGGGGTCGGTCGTCTCTTCCCATTCGACGCCGCGAGATTCGAGCACTTCGAGCGCCACCGCGAGCATGGGCAGGCGGAGCGCTCCCGCCTCGACAGCGGAGGGCTGATCCAGGGCGAACACCGTGCTGTAGCCGACTCGCAATTCGCCGTCAGGGTCGATGTCCTGGGGGACCGGGGTGGTGACGTGGAGGGCGAACCAGGCCTCGGTTTCGAGGAGGGGGGACCAGCGAGCCGAGGCCGAGGCTTCGCGAAGGGCACGCGCGACGGCTTCCGGATCGGACTGGAGGAGATCTATCTCGGCGAGGGAGCCGGGGTCGAGCCGGGCTTCGATGCGGACGGTATCCGTGGGGGCGAAGGAATCGGCGCCAGGCCCGCGGTTATCGGGGGCAAGGTGGAAGAGGCCGCGGGTGGCGGCGGCCCTGTACTGCTCCGCAGTCACTTCGAACGTGAGACGACATTCCTGGAGACGGCCAGCGGTGGAGACGATCGCAACTTCGCGACCGACGACATTGAGTCCGGGTCCATCGGGCGGCTGGAGGAGAAGGGCATCGGAGAACTCAGCCCGGTCGGTCGAGGTACTCATGGGGACTCCGAGGGCGGGCGGCTAATCAACGCCCCACTTGCCGCCATCGTAGAAGACGCGGACCAGCTTCTGGCCCTGATTGATCTTCATCGCGAAGACGCCGACGTTGACCTCGATGCCCTTGATGTATTCGAGCTTGGCTTCGAACTTGAACTCCTTCTTGGAGAAGTCGTAGCCGCCGGTGAGGGTGAGCTTGAGGGCGGCCGGAGCGGAGAACGTGTCGGGTGGGGCGCCCGCTTCGAACTTGGGCACCCAGGCAGTTTGTGGGACCTGGGCGATCTGGAGGATGGAGGATGCACCGTTTTCGCCGGCGGAGATGAGCGTACCGACGTCCTGCGAGGTCGTGGACTTGTCGTTGGCGGCGTTCTGAATGGCCTTGCGGATGGCGATGGCCAGGTTCGAGGCCAGGGGCGGGATATATCCGCCGACGCCCTTGGCGACGAGCTCGTTCATGGGGATGGAGGCCCCCACATCGAGGGAGACCGTGAGCGACTGCAGGGTCGCCCTCTGGCCCTTGCCACCTGAGGCCCAGTCTAGCCCGACCTTGATGCCGCCGCTGAATGGCCCGCCCGTGGCTGAGAGGGCGAATTCCAGGTGGTGGGTGCTCTCGCCCAGGACTTCGGTGAGGCCGCGCATTTTGGGCACGGCGGAGGCTTTGCCGAGGCCGGCCGACTTGCGGGCCTTGACGGACTCGTAGTCGTACTTCTTGCCGGACTTGTAGCCGACGCTGCCTTCCATATCGACGACGCCGCCGATGCCCCCCTTGGCCTTCGCGCCGGCAAGTCCGCCGGTCTCAACGTAGGCGTCCTCTTCGTCGGAGTCGCCGGTGCCGCCGAGGTTGAGGGACTTGTCCTTGAAGTTTTCCTTTTCGACCTTGGCGGCCCACTTTTCGGCGCGCTTCCAGCCGACCGACGAGCCGCTGCCACCCCAGATGAAGTTGGCGACCTCGTTGGGGATGACGCGGGATTCGCGGATGCGGCGGTACATGCCATAGGAAACGAGTTCCATGGCCTTCTGGGGCGTCGAGCCCTGGGCTTCCACGTACATGCCCAGTTCGCCGCCAATTTCGACGACGTTGGGGATGTTGGCGCCGCCGGTGACCGCGACTTCGAAACCGACTTTGAGTGCCTCTTTCTTGAGGCGCTCGACGGAGGCTTTGAAACGGAAGCCGATGTAGCCGACGCCGGAGGGTTCGACAGGGACTTTGACTTCGATCTCAAGTTCGGCGCTGTCGCCACTGCTTGGCGCGGCGGCGCCGATGATGGGGCCAATCTTGGAGAGGATGGAGGAGACATCGCCCTCCATCTGGGTTTTGAACTTGTTCTCGGTGCGTTCGACCGGCTTCTGGTCTTCGCCCAGGAACTCCCGGCTGGCATCGCGGATCTTGTTGAGTTCGGCGAGTTCTTTGCCGGCTTCGAGGAAGAGGGCGGTCATGCCGGGTGTCCGCTTCTTGCTGCGGGACTTGTCCCCTTCGTGGGTATCCATCCAGAGGTTCACATTCTCGCGAAGCTCGTGGAGGATGTTGATGGCACGATCCTGGGTGGAGCCGGGCTGGAGGTGCATGCCCTTTGCGCGAAGGGCGTGGTACTCCTCGAGGAGCGCATCGATCTGCTTCATCGTCTTGCCGCGCCCGGCGAGGAAGCCCGCGTTCGTCTGCTTCTTGAAGTCTTCCGTCGAGATCAGGCGACGGATGGAGGGCGGCCTGGCGACGTTGCGGGTGGATGTACCCGTGACCGTCGCGCCGGCCGGAGACTCGAGAGAGCGCTGAAGCGCCTGGTTCCCGGCCGCGGACTGGAGCGAGGCCAGGGGAGTGCGAACCGGCGCCGGCCTGGCGCCAGCCGGACTCGCCTTCGCGGCGGGGCCGCGGGAGGGGGCATGCGAGCGGCGTTGGCGGGATGATCCGATGGGCATCGCGGTACTTTACTCCCTTGTGGGTCAGCGATGCGAGAGGACACGGCCAAAGAGGTCGTACTCGGATGTTTCTTCGATGCGAATAGGCACTTTGTCGCCAACCCGGGCTGTACCGCGGGCGAACACCATGCCATCGACCTCCGGCGCTTCGCGGCAGGTGCGGCCGGCAACAACCGGGGCGCCGTCTTCGTCCTCTCCGGTGCCTTCCACGAGAAGGTCGAGCGTGCGACCGACGAAACGGCGGGCCTGTTTCGCCGCGATCTTCTGCTGCTGGCGCATGAAGCGGTCGCGGCGTTCGGCTTTCACCTCGTCGGGGACCTGGGCATCCATTTCGAACGCTCCGGTCCATTGTTGGCGCGAGTAGGTGAAGCAGCCCGCGTGGTCGAAGTGGATTTCGCGAGCGAAGTCGAGCAGCTCCTTGAACTCCTCCTCGGTCTCGCCGGGGAAGCCCGCGATGAAGGAGGTGCGAAGGACGATGCCGGGCATAGCGGCGCGCAAATCGCGAATGAAGGCATGGACGCGATCGACGTTGTGGGGGCGCTTCATGCGGCGGAGGACGGCCTCGCTGCCGTGCTGGAGGGGTACGTCCAGATAGCGGACGACGTTGGGGAGCGCCGCCATGGTCTCGATGAGCTCGGGCGAAACGCGGCTGGGGTAGGCGTACATGAGCCGGAGCCAGACATCCGGCCCGACTGCCTCAGAAAGCATCCGGAGGAGGCCGGGAAGGCCCGTCCCGACGGCCATGCCGAGGTCTTCGCCCCAGGCGGTGGTGTCCTGGCCAACCAGGACGAGCTCCTTGGCTCCGGCGGCGACGAGGCGCTGGGCCTCATTCACGAGCATCCCGGCGGGGGCAGAGCGGAGGCCACCCTTGATCTTCGGGATGACGCAGAAGGTGCAGGGGGCATCGCAGCCGTCGGAGATCTTGAGGTAAGCGCTCGGGCCGGCGACGTGGACGTTGCTTTCGGGGATGTCGAAGATGGCGTCGACATCGACGCTGAGGAGCCGGGCTACATCCTGCCATTGGCCGACGCCGAAGATGTGGTCGACGGCCGGGGTCTCTTCTTTGACCTGGCGCCCGTAGAGCTGGGTCATACAGCCGGCAACGATGAGGGTCTGGCCCTCGCGCTTGGCCGCGGCGAGTTCGCGGACGGCCGCCATCGACTGTTCCTGGCTTTGTTCGATGAATCCGCACGTGTTGACGATGATCGCGTCAGCTTCCCCGGGTTGAAGGACCGGGAGGAGCTCGCCGCCGGTAAGGAGACGTTCGAGGTGTTCGCTGTCGACGTCGTTCTTGGGGCAGCCGAGGGTGACCAGGTGGTAGGTCTTCGGGACCGCCATCAGGGCCCCTCGCTGATAACGATGCGCACGGTGGAGCCGGCGGCGTATTCGACGTCCGGCGCGGGCGACTGGTTGATGACCGTGCCTTTCGGCTGGCTGTTCGGCTCGCGGAACTCGCTCACGACATAGCCGGCCTCGGCGATGGCCCGACGGGCAACGTCTTCCTGGACGCCGATGAGGTCGGGGACGATCCCGGGGGTGACATCGAGGCCGCTGGGCTGGTCGTCACCGGAAGCCGGTGTCGTGTCGTCGCCAGCGGTGGTGGTCTGATCGGTTGAATCGTCGTTGGCCGTGCCGCCTGGGGTCGTGTCGTCGCCGCCGAGGCTGGAAATGATGTAGGCGAGGAGCACGACGCCGATGACGGCAGCGATGGCGACGATGGCAATCACCATGGAGCGTGTCTGGGCGGCGGGGTCGGTCTTGATGCGGCGGGCGGGCGAGGAGACGCCGATATCGACGCCGATGACCGGCTCGTAGTTTGCGGCGGGCTCCTGGCGGCGCGGCTGCATGGGCGTCGGGCGGCCCGAGGGTGCCGGGCGTTGGCCGGTTGGGCGCTGGCCGGGCTGCTGAGAGGTGGGCGCCGGCGTTGAGCGCCAGGTTGGGCGCGAGGCGGAGACGGGGCTCACGGGACGGTCGGGGCTGGGACGGGGCGGGGCGGCGGTGGCGTCCGCGGCGCGCTGGTATTCGGGGTCGTCCTCGCGGGGGAACATGGCGAGGGTTTCCTGAGGGTCAAGGCCGAGGTACTGGGAGTAGGAGCGGAGAAAGCCGCGGGCATAGACAGGCGCCGGTATGACCTCGAACTGCTCGGATTCGAGCGCCTGGAGGTACCGGCGGGAAATACGCGTGTCGCGTTCGGCGTCTTCGAGCGTGAGGCCGCGGGCTTCGCGCGCGCGGGTCAGCAAGCTCCCAAGTTCACCCATTGTTCGTTAACCCCGGGGGTAAGGCGACCGTATCAGGTTCGGTCTCTAGGTGGTAGGCGGGAATGATAGCGCCCAATTGTCCATCGTCATCAGCGGGCAGCCGACGATAGTGTTGACATGTTACCAAACGGTCACATATAGTCCGCCGGTGGAAGAGGTCTTCAGGGGACTGGCAGACCCGAGCCGGAGGCTGTTGCTGGACGCACTGTTCGAGCGCGACGGCCAAACGCTGGGTGAGCTGCAGGCGCACCTGCCGGAGATGTCGCGCTTCGGCGTGATGAAGCATCTTGGCGTGCTCGAAGCCGCGGGGCTGATCACGACGAAGAAGGCGGGCCGCGAGAAGTTCCACTACCTCAATCCGGTGCCGATCCAGCAGGTCGCCGACCGCTGGATCAGCAAGTACGCGCAGCCGTTTACCCGCGCGCTGAGCGACCTCAAGTACAGCCTGGAGTTAGAAGCGATGGAAAAGCCGATCCACATCTACACCGTCTATATCCGCGCGACGCCCGAGCGCGTCTGGGAGGGCATCACCAGTGGCGAAATCACTCGCCGCTACTTCCACGACACGACGTTCGTGGCCGAACTCAGGCCGGGGGCGCCGCTGGAGTACCGGCAGCCGGATGGCCGGGCGGCCGTGACGGGTGAGATCCTTGAGGTCGATGCTCCGCGGTTGCTCTCGTACACCTGGCGCGCGCTATACGACCCGGAGATGGCGGCGGAACCGTTTTCGCGGGTGACGTGGGAGCTCACGCCGATGGGCGAGACGACGAAGGTGGAGCTCCGGCACGACCGTTTCGAGTCGGCAGGCCCGACATACCAGTCGATTTCGCAGGGGTGGGCGCCGCTCTTGAACAGCCTGAAATCGCTGATCGAGACAGGCGAGCCGCTGGCGTTCTGAGGGGTCGCGATGCCAGCGTGGGACGGTCAGGACGACGGCGGCCACGAACCGCGGCTCCGTGGTGCGGAGCCCCCGGCACAGGCGCAGGGAGATCGGCGGGCGCCTGCGCTCGGACGGCCGGCGGGCAAGTCACTCACGGGCAAGCAGCCTGGTGATGGGCTCGACGGAGAGCCCTTCGCGGGGGACGTGGACGCGGCCCGTGTCGCGAAGCTCCTCGAGTGAGGCCTGGAAATCGGCGAAGTGGCGGAGCATGACGCCCAGGTGGATGTAGATCGCGAAGCCCATCTGGCGCGCCTCGGTGGGCGTCACAAGCCAGGAGTTGAGTAGCTGGGGGATGCCGGAGAGGTCGCGCGCGGCGGCTTCGACGAGGGCGCGCGTCTTCAGGCCGTCCATGAAAACCATGTCGGCGCCGGCCTCGCGATAGCTGCGGAGACGGGCGATGGCGTCGTCCCAGCCGTTCGGCTGGAGGGCGTCGGTGCGGGCGATGATGATGAGACCCGGGTCCGTGCGGGCAGCGACGGCGGCGCGGACCTTGAGCACCATCTCGGCAGCGGGGATGACGCGCTTACCTTCGAGGAAGCCGCAGCGCTTGGGCCACTCCTGGTCTTCGATGTGGAGCGCGGCAACGCCGGCACGTTCGTAGAGGACGACGGTGCGGGCGATGTTGTTCTCGTTGCCGTAGCCGGTATCAGCATCGGCGATGACGGGCACCGAGACGGCCGAAGCGATGCGGGCGGCGTTGGCCGACATCTCGCCGAGGCCGATGAGGCCCATATCAGCGAGGCCGTAGGAGGCGGCGGTGCCGAAACCGGACATGTAGACGGCATCGAAGCCGGCAGCCTCGGCCAGGCGGGCCTGGACGCCGTCGAAGACGAACGGGGCCGTTACGGTGCCACGCTCCATGAGGATCCGGAGGCGGGATCCGGGCGATGGGCGGTCAGCCACGGAGGGGCGCCGTGTGGGCCGCGTCGAGGTACTCATCGAGACGGGTGATCTTGCCGTTTTCGACGGTGGCGACGATGCAAGCGGGGACTTCGATGGGTGTGCCGCTGGGAGCGACGCCGCGCATCACGTGCTGCTGGACGAAGCCCGACGGGGTCTCGGAACAGCGGACGTCCTCGTAGCGGAGTTCACCGATGTTGCGAGCGACCCAGCGGAGGATGAGGAGGTTGTCCTGGGCGGTCTGTTCCATGCCGTCGCTGTTGTGCCACACGGCGATGTCGGGGTGGTAGAGGGCGGCCACGGCATCGATGTCGCCGGCGGCGATGGCGGCAAAGAGGCGTTCGGCGACTTCGAGCGGGGATAGGGGCATCGAGAGGGGCATGGGACGATTGTCGATTGACGATTGCGGATTGTCGACGGGGTCACGGCTTGCGGAGGTGGATGAGGCACCAGTCGCGTTCGTGGGACATCGCGGCGAGGCGGAATCCCTGGGGCTCCATACTCGCGACCACGCGCAGGGCATCGGGTGCGAGGATGCCGGAGAGGACGAGGTCGCCCCCGGGCTTCACGACCATGCCGAACGCTGCGGCAAGGCCGATGTTGGCGTCGGTGCTGATGTTGGAGAGTACGAGTTCGTAACGGCCTTCGTGGGCCGGAGTGAGCACACCGGCGCTGATGGAGACTTCCGGACCGATGGCGTTTTCGTCGCAGTTGCGCCGGGCGATCTCGGCCGCGACGGGGTCGATGTCGATCCCGGTGACGCTGGAGACGCCAAGCTTGACGGCCGCAATGGAGAGCACGCCGGAACCGGTGCCGACATCGAGCATGGCGATACCGGGGCGGGCGAGGGAGTCGAGGGCGGCGAGGCAGAGGCGGGTGGTCTCGTGGTGGCCGGTGCCGAAGGCCTGGCCGGGGTCAAGGCGGATGGCAACCTGGCCTGGGCCAACCTCGTGCTCGATCCAGGAGGGGACGATGACCGCACGGCCACCGGTATCGACGACGCCGAAGAACTCGCGCCAGGAGACGGCCCAGTCCTGTTCGTAAATGGGACGGGCGGTGAGCTCGACGGACGGGTAGGGCTCCATGGAACGGCGGAGGTCGTCGGTGAGGACTGCACCCAGCTCGGAGCTGGGCAGGTAGGCGCGGATGAGGACGGGCTCGCCGCCCCGGACACGGAAACCCAATTCGGGGCCGAGAATGTCCACTGGTTCCTCAACGGTGATGCCACCCGGGGCGACGACCCGGACCAGGTCGGAGACCTCCTCGACAAGGGAAGGCGGGACCTGCGCGGTAATCTCGAACCAGAGGTTGGTCACGCTTTAGCCAGCCATCGCGTCGCGGATGCGCTCGAAGAAGCCCTTGCTGCGGCGGGGAAGGGTGGGGGTGCCCATGGTTGAGGCGAGCTTTTCGAGCAGTTCGCGCTGGTCGTCTGTGAGCGTCTCGGGGACGACGACGGTGACACGGACGACCATATCGCCGCGGCCGGCGCCGCGGAGGTGGGGGACGCCCTTACCGCGGATGACGAAGTCTTCGCCACTCTGGGTGCCAGCGGGGACTTCGAGCTGCATGTCTCCATCGAGGGTGGGGATGGTGACCTCGGCGCCGAGGGACGCCTGGGCGACGTTGACCGGGAACTCGATGACGATGTGGTCTTCGACGCGTTCGAAGAGTTCGTGAGCGGCGACGGAGAGGACAACGTAGAGGTGGCCGGGCTCCCCGCCGCGGGGGCCGGTCTCGCCCTCGCCGGCGATACGGATCTGGGCGCCATCATCAACGCCCGCCGGGACCTTCACGGCGATGTGGCGCGTCTGGCGGGTGCGGCCGGAGCCGCGGCACGTGGTACAGGGGTTGGTGATGACGCGGCCCTCGCCCTGGCAGCGGCCGCAGACGGTTACGTTGACGAATTGCCCGAAGATGCTCTGCTGGGAGCGGCGGAGCTCACCGGCGCCGTTGCACTCGGGGCAGGTGACCGCTTCCGTCCCCGGTTCGGCGCCACGCCCCTCACAGGCCTCGCAGCCTTCGAGGCGCTGGAACTCGATTTGCTTTTCGACGCCGAAGACAGCCTCTTCGAAGGTGAGTTTCAGGTTGTAGCGGAGGTCGGAGCCGCGGGCCGGGCCACGGCGGCGGCGCCCGCCACGCTGGCCGCCCCCAAAGAAGGCATCGAAGATGTCGCCAAAGCCATCGAAGGAGTGCGAGCCGTCGAAGCCGCCGCGGCCGCCCGCGCCGGCGCCTTCGAGGCCGGCGTGGCCAAAGCGGTCGTAGAGCGCTCGCTTCTGGTCGTCGGTGAGGACCTCGTAGGCCTGGTTGATTTCCTTGAACTTCTCAGCCGCGTCCTCGGAGGCGTTGCGGTCGGGGTGGTATTCCATCGCGAGTTTGCGATAGGCCTTTTTCAGTTCCTGGGCGTCGGCAGAGCGGCTGACGCCAAGGACCTCGTAGTAGTCGCGCTGTCCGGTGGCCATGGTGATTAGCAGTGTAGCAAACCGAGTGCTAAGGGTGAGCAGGCCGAACAACCGGGGCGCGGCTGGCGAGGGACGGCTAGAATCGGCGGGTGCCGCGGCTGCCTGACGACATCGTGCCGGTCTTCGAGCGTTTCGTTCGGGGGCCCTCGGTGGTGCGGGCGGCGGTGAACGGGATAGGGCCTGCGGTGATCTCGCGGCCGGGCAAGGAAGGCTGGTCGATCCGGGACGTGCTGGTGCACCTTTCGGACGCGGAGCTGGTGCGAGCGACCCGTTTCCGGCTGATCCTGGCGGAGGACGAGCCGGCGATATTCGGTTTCGAGGAAGACAAGTGGAAGCGGAAGCTGCAGTACCTGTGGCGCAGCCCGGAAGCGGCGCTGGCGCTGTTCGACGCCTTGCGGTTCACGAGTGCCGAGCTGTTGCGGCAGTTCGACGCGAAGGCGTGGGACCGGGCAGGCATCCACGAGAGCGAGGGACCGCTGAGCGTGCGCGAGCTGCTCGTGCGCGGCGCCAACCACGCGGAATTGCACGCAGACCAGATCCGGGAGCTGCGACGGCAGCTGGAGCCGCCGGCGGGCTGACGCGTCGACACGCGTGCCTTGGCTGTCCCGGTGCGCAAAGCAAGGGCCGGTGGCATCATGCCCGTAGCCCCTCCCGGAATTGCGCGTGATTTCAACTGACCCGTCGTGCCCATGTGGGAGCGCCGCCTGATGACCGTGTCCTCCAACGTTCGCCGGCCGGACAGGCCCGGATGGCGGCGCAACCTCCTCTTCATCTGGATTGGCGTGTTCGTGGGGCTGATGGGCGCGAACTTCGTGTTCCCGTTTATCCCGTTCTACATCCAGGAGCTCGGCGTCAGCGACAAGTCGGAAGTAGCGTTCTACACGGGCCTGACGGCGAGCGCGACAGGACTTTCGTTGACACTGACGGCGCCGATCTGGGGGTCTCTGGCCGACCGGTTCGGGCGGAAGCCGATGTTCCTGCGAGCGCTGATCGGCGCGGGAATCCTGATCGGTGTGATGGGGATCGCGCAGGCGGTCTGGCAGCTTGTGCTTTTGCGGTTCCTGATGGGCGCGTTCGCCGGGACGATGGGAGCGGCCGCGGCGCTGGTGGCGGCGGGCACTCCGCGGGCACGGGTCGGCTATGCGCTTGGGATGCTGCAGACCGGGCAGTTCACAGCGAACATGCTCGGGCCGGTCATCGGGGGGCTGGTGGCGGCAAGCCTGGGGATCCGGGAGTCGTTCATCTTCTGCGCCGGCCTGTACGTGATCGCCGCCGTACTGGTGTACATCTTCGTCCGTGAAGGTGGGCCAGATGACGAAGATGGCACGGAGGACGGCGCTCCGGCGGCACGCCACAGCAGCGGCGGGCTCGTGGAGAACCTCAAGCTTGTGGTGAAGGAGCGGCAGGTGATCCTGATGCTGCTCCTGTTGTTTGTGCTGTGGTTGAGCACGACCTTCGTGCGGCCGGTGATGCCGCTCAGCATCGACGACTTCGCCGAGTCGAGCGCGAATGGAGCGGACCGGGTTCACTTCGAACTCTTCGGGTGGGAATCGGACCTGAAGGAAGAGGCGGCGACCGGCTTTGTGTTCAGCGTAATCGGACTGACGAGCACGATCGCCGCGTTCTCGCTGGCGCCGCTGGGGGAGCGATTGGGGTACCGGAACGTGGTGGCCGGGGCCGCGCTGGTGACCGGGCTGCTGTACCCGACGGTCGCGCTGGCGGACAGCCTGCCGGCGTTCATGGTTTTGCTCGGGGCGGTGGGGATCTTCCAGGGGGCGATGGTGCCGGGGACGAACGCGCT
>CAUJEQ010000249.1 GCA_963169135.1 Chloroflexota bacterium | reverse complement strand
GCGGCGGGTGCGGCCGCGATTCTGGCTCCTCGACTTCTATCGGTCGGCGGTAGGGAAGAAAGCGGTGATGGCCGTCACGGGCCTCTTGCTGCTCGGCTTCGTGCTCGCGCACATGCTCGGGAACCTTCACCTGTACGAAGGCTCCGAGAAGATGAACCACTACGGGGAGTACCTGCGGACGATCGGGGAGCCGATCCTGCCGCATTCGGGCGCACTGTGGATCTTGCGCGGCGCTTTAATCGTCGCCTTCATCCTGCACATTCACGCGGCCGTGACCCTGACGCTCATGAACCGGCAATCACGGCCGGTGGGCTACCAGGGCGGGCGCAACTACATGGCGGCGAACTACGCCGCGCGGACTATGCGCTGGAGCGGCATCATCGTCGGCCTGTACCTGGTCTTCCACCTGATGGACCTGACCCTTGGGGGCGGCGCCGCGAGCGACAGCTTCAAGAGCGGTCAGCCCTACGAAAACGTCGTGGCGAGTTTCGAACGGACGCCGGTGGCGATCGTGTACATCGTGGCGAATGTCCTGCTAGGCATGCACATCTATCACGGCGCGTGGAGCCTGTTCCAGTCGCTCGGCTGGGCGAACCCGCGCTTCAACCACTGGCGGCGGGGGTTCGCGATCGCATTCGCGGCCATCATCGTCGTCGGAAATGTGTCGTTCCCGGTCGCGGTCATGACCGGGCTCGTCGAGTAGGAGCCGCCAGATGACACTCGATGCAAGGATTCCTGCCGGCCCCCTGGCCGAAAAGTGGAGCAACGCGAAGTTCGAAATGAAGCTGGTCGCTCCGCAGAACCGGCGCAAGTTCGACATCATCGTGGTTGGCACCGGGCTGGCCGGTGGTGCGGCGGCCGCCACACTCGGCGAGATGGGCTACAACGTCAAGGTCTTCTGCTACCAGGACAGCCCGCGCCGGGCCCACTCTATCGCCGCCCAGGGCGGTATTAACGCCGCGAAGAACTACCAGAACGACGGCGACAGCGTCCACCGGCTGTTCTACGACACGATCAAGGGTGGCGACTACCGGGCGCGCGAAGCGAACGTGCACCGGCTGGCGGAGATCAGTCTCCAGATCATCGACCAGTGCGTCTCACAGGGTGTGCCGTTTGCGCGCGAGTACGGCGGGCTGCTCGACAATCGGTCGTTCGGGGGCGCCCAGGTGTCCCGAACGTTTTACGCGCGCGGCCAGACGGGCCAGCAACTGCTCCTGGGAGCGTACCAGGCGCTCGAACGCCAGATCGACGCCGGCACGGTGCAGATGTACACACGGCACGAAATGCTGGATCTGGTGGTCGAGGACGGCCGGGCGGTCGGTATTATCACGCGCGATCTGGTCTCGGGCGCGATCGAGCGTCACTCGGCACATGCGGTGGTCCTCGGCACGGGCGGCTATGGCAACGTCTTCTACCTTTCGACCAATGCGAAGGGCAGCAACGTGACGGCAGCGTGGCGGGCCCACCGGAAGGGCGCGTACTTCGCCAACCCGTGCTACACGCAGATTCACCCGACCTGCATCCCGGTGAGCGGCGACTACCAGTCGAAGCTGACGCTGATGAGCGAGTCGCTCCGGAACGACGGCCGCATCTGGGTGCCGAAGGACAAGGACGACAGCCGGGCGCCGAACCAGATCCCGGAGGCGGAGCGGGACTACTACCTGGAGCGCATCTACCCGTCGTTCGCGAACCTGGTGCCGCGCGACGTCGCCTCGCGGGCGGCCAAGCGCATGGTCGACGATGGATTTGGCGTTGGACCGCTGAAGAACGGGGTGTACCTGGATTTCAAGACCGCGATCGACCGGCTGGGCCGGAACGTGATCGAAGAGCGCTACGGCAACCTGTTCGACATGTACGAGAACATCAGCGGCGAAAACCCGTACGAGGTGCCGATGCGCATCTACCCGGCGGTGCACTACACGATGGGCGGGCTCTGGGTGGACTACAGCCTGATGTCGAATCTGCCCGGGCTGTTCGTCATCGGCGAGGCGAACTTTTCGGACCACGGGGCGAACCGGCTTGGCGCTTCGGCGCTGATGCAGGGGCTGGCCGACGGCTACTTCATCCTGCCGACCACCATCGCGGGCGAGCTGGCGAGCCAGCTCGGCACGCCGGCGCCATCGACGGACTCGGCAGCGTTCAAGGAGGCGGAAGACGCGGTCCGCGCCCAGACGGACAAGCTGCTCGGCATCAAAGGCAGCCGGACGGTCGACTCATTCCACAAGGAACTGGGCAAGATCCTCTGGGAGTACGCCGGCATGGCCCGGAACGCGGCGGGGCTGAAGCACGCCCGGGAAGAAATCGCCAGGCTTCGCGAGGAGTTCTGGCGAGACGTGAAGGTGCTGGGCGACAGCGAGTCGTTCAACCAGTCGCTGGAACGGGCCGGCCGGGTGGTCGACTTCTTTGAACTGGCGGAGTTGCTCTGCCAGGACGCGCTGGCGCGCGAAGAGTCCTGCGGGGGGCACTTCCGCGAGGAGCACCAGACGCCCGAGGGCGAAGCCCAGCGCGACGATGACAACTTCGCCTACGTGGCGGCCTGGGAGTTCAACGGCCCTGGGAAGGACGCCACGCTCCATAAGGAAGACCTGGTGTTCGAAAACGTCCACCTCGCTCAGAGGAGCTACAAATGAGCCTGAACCTCACCCTCAAGGTCTGGCGCCAGAAGGGTCCCAACACCCCCGGCGACTTCGAGGTCTACGAGGCCCGCGACATCGACGAGGATATGTCGTTCCTCGAGATGCTGGACGTGGTCAACGAGCGGCTGATGGCGGAGAACAAGGAGCCAATCGCGTTCGACCACGATTGCCGCGAGGGGATCTGCGGGTCGTGCGGGGTGGTGATCAACGGCATCCCCCACGGCACCAAGAAACTGACGACCACGTGCCAACTGCACATGAGGAACTTCAAGACCGGCGAAACGATTACCGTCGAACCGTGGCGGGCCGCATCGTTCCCGGTGATCAAGGACCTGGTGGTCGATCGCACCGCATTCGACCGGATCATCCAGGCCGGCGGCTATATTTCGGCGCCGACCGGCGCTGGCCGGGACGCGAATGAGATGCTGGTGCCCAAGGCGGTCGCAGACCAGGCGTTTGACGCGGCTGCCTGCATCGGGTGCGGCGCGTGCGTTGCCGCCTGCCCAAATGGCGCCGGGCAGCTGTTCACGGCGGCGAAACTGGCACACCTGAACCTCCTGCCCCAGGGCCAGCCAGAACGCTGGAGCCGGACGATCGCCATGGTCGACACCATGGAGGAGTACTTCGGAAGTTGCACGAACTACGCCGAGTGCGAAGCAGCGTGCCCGAAGGGCATCAGCATCGACGTGATTGCGAAGATGAACCGGGACTACCTGCGGGCGAAGTTCAAAGATCCTCGGAGCACGGTGCAAATGGACATGAGCCAGGCCGGGGGGTAGGCGTCACGGATTTCTCAAGGCGTGAACGGGGCTCCATTCGGGAGCCCCGTTTTGCGTGGGGCGGGCGGGGTGATTACGCCGGAACGTCATCTTTCCCATGGGCTAGGGACAACGCAACATGACAGTCCTACCCTGCTGGCATGGCAGACGCAGCACCGTTTCCCGAACGCACGAACCATACCTGGACGCCGCGCCAGCGCGAGGTGCTGGACCGCATCGCCTGCGGGAAGACCAACCCGGAAATCGCGGCGGAACTCGGTATCAGCCTGGCGGGCGTGAAGTGGCACGTCAGCGAGGTGCTGTCCATCCTCGGCGTCGATTCACGCGAGGAGGCTGCAATCTATTGGCGACGCTGGAACGCGCCGCTGGCTCGCGGGCGACGGTGGCTGGCCGCACTCGCTTGCGCGGGGACGGTAAAGGCGACCGCGGGCGCGGCCGGAGTCGCGGCGGTGGCGGGGGCCGGACTGATGGTCGCGGGTACATGGCGGGACAGCGCTGCGGTGGGCCACGAGCCGATGGCGTCTGTCGCGAACACGAGCGTCACACCCCAGACGCCCATCTCGTCCGCAGACATGGTGACCATCACGAGCATCCCTCTCGATGGCGGTGGGGAGGCCCGGCTGCTCGGCGCGAGGACTGCCGGCGGCCTGTGCCTGGCGTTAGAACATTCCCAGTTCGTTGGGACCCAATGGTGCCCGCAAGAAGCGGCCTTCCAGGGAGGCTGGGGGTATAGCCGCCCTTCCGTGATGCACGGAGCGACGGCCAAGGTTGCCGACCATGTGGAGGTCTCGCTCCACGACGGGACTTCGCTTGTCGTACCGCTGGCGGTCGCGCCGCCAGAGCTGGGTACCGACGCAAAGTTCTACCTCTTCGCGGTGCCACGTCCCGAACTGGTAGGGACTGTCCGGGCG
>CAUJEQ010000248.1 GCA_963169135.1 Chloroflexota bacterium | reverse complement strand
GCCCGCGACTAGAAGTCGACATCGTCGAACGAGTGGCTATGGCCGCCGGGACCGTGGCTGTGCCCGTGCCCGTGGTCGTGCGAATGACCGTGGTCGTCCCCACCGGCCCCCCCATCGGAGTCCCACGGCGCCTCACCGTCTTCGACGCCCGCCTGGGCCCCGCCCACGACCGAGAACTGGCCGATCGCCTTGGATGCCTGCTTCCCGCACCTGGGGCAGGGAATGAACTGCAGCACGTCCGACATGGGCATGCGCTTCTCGGTGCGGGTGCCACACCCGGGACAAACGTATTCGTAAAGAGCCATGCGCAGATCGTGCGGCGTCCGCCGGTGGACGGTCAACCTCAGCGCGCGTCCCGGTAGGCCCAGGTCCGTCGCTCCCAGAGCACTGCCGGCTCATCGCGCCAGCGCGGGTGGAGCCGGGGCGGCTCCCAGCCGGCCGGCGGCGCCCAAGTATCCCAGCCCGCATTAAACGGCTCGCGCCGCGCCTCAATGTCGGCCACAACCCGTTCTGCTTCGTCACGCACAGCCTGGCCGAACTCGGGCGAGTACGTCCCACGTGCCACCAGCCCCTCGAACTCGTCGAGGTCCTTCCACGACCAGGAGAGGTCCGGGTTCACGACGATGTCCAGCGCGTGGTCGTTGGTGTCGACTCCGATGGCGGTCCGCCTGAACGGTTCTTCCAGGTTCACGTAGTAGGAGGTGAAACGGCGTTCCTCGCCCTCCCAGAAACACCAGACCGAGTGTGCCTGGCCCGGGAACATCAGCCGGAGCATGTCGCGCCGCCACTCGCGCTCGACCAGGCGGCGCGATTCGCCGGGAGGCTGATGCCACGCCATCTGCGTGGTCCCCCGTGGGACATACAGGGCAAGCAGGTCGTCGTCCCGCACCACGCGCGCCGGCCACGTCATCCCCGCCACGCCATCCAGCCGCGTGATGTAGCGAAGCATCACCTCATCGCCTGGCTGCCAGCGCGGTCCGGTCACAGGAAGATCGTTGCCGGGGCGGTTCGCGCGGTCAACGCGGCGGGCTATTGTGAACGCGGCAGCGGCGTCGGGGTGTTCTTCGGCGGCACCGGGGTGCGCGTCGGCGTTGGAGTCCGCGTGGGCGTTGGAGTGATCGTCGGCGTCGCCGTGGGGGGGCCCATCGTCGGCGTCGCGGTCGGAGTCGGTGGCGGCGGCGCCGTCCCGCCGGAACCGGACGGGGTCTGCCCGGGCTTCGCGGTGGCCTTCGGTGTGGGCGTCCCGGTTGGTTCCTTCGTGGGCGTCACCGTCGGTGTCTGGGTAGGGGTTGGCGTCGGCGTCCAGGGGATTACCTCGCGCCCCGGGATCTGGACAAAATCCGCCGGGTCCACCGGAAGGCCGTTGTACCGGATTTCGAAGTGGAGAAAGCCGTCAGGCTCGCCCATCCCGACCACCGTCGACTTCGAAACGAGGTTCCCCTGGGCAACTCGCGTCGTCTGCAGCCAACCGTAGACCGTGGTAAACCCGGCGCCGCAGTCGACGATGACATGGAGGCCGTACCCATCGTCCGTGCCGGTCTCGATGACGGTACCGGCGCAGGCCGACTCCACGATGACGTTCGTCAGCCCGACGAGCGAAAAGTCGACGCCGGCGTGCTTGAGGCCCTCGCCACGGTCAGTCCCGAAGTCGTCCTCGACACCGGCATGGGCGGTGAGCGGAAGCTCGAACCGCTTGCCGCCGGCGATAAGGTATTCCTTGATATCGGGCTTCAGCGGGTTGGCCGGAAGTTCGGCGGTCCCTTCGTGGGTCCCCCCGGCCCGGTTGGCAGGGTTGCGAGTCGGCGCGATTGGCGGCTGGGTTGGTTTCGGCTGCTCCGTTTGGACATCGGACTCCGGCGGCGCCTCCGCTCCCGGGTCCGCCGCTGGGTTGCTTCCGCCCAGGAACATCATGCCCAGCCACGCCACGATGCCCAGCACCGGAAGCGCAGCCAGCAGGTAGAGTGGCGCCATCCGCCGCTCTGACGACTTTCCACCCCTGGATTCCCGACCGTAAAACCCTTTGCCTGGCGGCATTCCTCACCTCACCCCGTTCCACCGTGATCTGCACCCCCGGCCGCGGCAACCGCCACCGCCGAAGGCCTGCCCTCCAACGCCGGCGCGAAGACGAGCACGTCGCCCGCCTTTACCGGGTTCGCCGCGCCTGCAGCAAGCTCGATGACACCCCATGCCCCGCGCCCCCCGAAGGCCATCCCGAGCCACGGCCGTACCGAGCGCGCAACGCGAGTGACCCGGTAGTTGCGGTCATAGAACACAGCATCGATCGGGAACCGCATGAACATCATGTGGATCGACGAGCATGGGCGAATGTCGATTCCCGCGCCCGGTTCGAGCTGGCTCCGGAACATCAGGCCGCGCGTGCGGCTCCACAGCCCGTGGGCTTCGGCCAACGGCCCGGCGATGACGATACCGGTCTTTTCGATCTGTACTTGTTGCATGCGAAGGCCCGCGCGACGATCCGCGCCCACTTCTATCTATCGGCGGTTCGGCAACCGATCACCAGCGCTCCCGGCCGGGTCTCGCCAGCAAGCGGCCTGTGTTTACCTTCGCCCCCGATGCCGGTTCACCCCCGCGATATCTCGGGTAAACTTCGCGCGAAGCTAAAGATCTCGCGTGGACGCGCGACAGGAGCAGCACCTTGACCTACCGACCGAACCGCATGCGTTTCGGCATCTTCCTCGCCCCATTTCACCGCGTGGGCGAAAACCCCACCGTGGCACTCGACCGGGACCTCGAGCTCACCGAACTCCTCGACCGCCTGGACTTCGATGAAGCCTGGTTCGGCGAGCACCACAGCGCCGGATGGGAGCTCATCGCCTCACCCGAGCTGATGATCGCCGCCGCCGCCCAGCGCACCCGGACGATCCGCCTCGGCACGGGCGTCTCCTCCCTCCCCTACCACCACCCGTTCATGCTCGCCGACCGGATGGTCCAGCTCGACCACATGACCCGGGGCCGGGCCATGTTCGGCGTCGGCCCGGGCGCGCTCACCTCGGACGCGCACATGCTCGGCATCGATGCGATAACCCAGCGCCGGCGCATGGACGAAGCCCTCGGCGTCATCCTGCGCCTTTTCAGGGGTGAAACGGTCAGCATGGAGACCGACTGGTTCACCATGCGCGAGGCCCGCCTCCAACTCGCGCCCTACACCCATCCCCATATGCCCGTCGCAGTCGCCAGCACCTTTTCCCCCGCCGGGCCGGTGGCCGCCGGGAAACACGGTGTCGGAATCCTTTCGGTGGCTGTGTCGCAGCCCGGCGGTCTCATCTCCCTGGCGAAGACCTGGGAGATGGCCCAGGACGCCGCCGAGAAGGCTGGACAGACCATCAGCAGGGACGACTGGCGCCTCGTCATCCCCATCCACCTGGCCGACTCGCGCGAGGAAGCGCTCAAGGACGTCGCCGAAGGCAGCTTCCGCTTCAATAAGGACTACTTCGAGGATACGCTCGGGCGGCCCGCCGACCCCGCGAACCCGAACGATGTCCGCGCCACGGCCGAACGCGGAGGAGCGATTATCGGAACGCCGGACGATGCAATCGCCGCGATCGAACGCATGCTCGAAATGTCCGGCGGCTTCGGAACCCTCCTCGGCCTGGCTCATGAGTGGACCAGCCGGGAAAAGATGAACCACAGCTATGAACTCTGGGCGCGCTACGTCGCCCCGCGCTTCCAGGGCCAGCTCGACCGCATTGAGGCAAGCCAGCGTTTCGTCTCCGAAAACCGGACCACGATTTTCGGCCCCAATGCCATGGCCATCGGCAAGGCGTTCATTGATGCCGGCATCGCGTTTCCCGACGAGATGGTGAAGCGGATGCAGCGCGGGAATACCTGACCGGTGCTCAGACGCCCGCTTTCGCCAGGCCAGACAGAAGCTCGAACGTTCGCTCGCGGGCCGCTGCATCACCCTCGATCGGGAAGAGCGACGCAATGAAGTCCGTGACACCATCCACCGCCAGTTGCCGCAACTGTGCCTCCACCTCCGCCTCGTCTCCGATAATAGCGATGTCGGCCGGGCCAGGGGCGCCCTCGACATCAAGCACCGACCGGTACGACGGCAGCGTCCCGTAAGCTGCGAAGACCTTCGCTGCCG
>CAUJEQ010000247.1 GCA_963169135.1 Chloroflexota bacterium | reverse complement strand
CCCGCCGACGAAACGGCGAAGCGGGCGCGTGAGGCGGGAGGTGCGTTCATCGATTTCCGAGCGGTGTTCCTGCAGCACCTGGTTGAGCAAGACCGAACTGAAGAGGACCCAGAGTGTGACACCCGCAAGCGCAAGATTGGTGGCGATGGTCCCGGTATCCGTCGCGATTTGATCGAGGCGGGGCATCGCACTCAACGCTTCCGGAATGTCGGCCTCAGGGGCCGCCGGTCCGGTGGACGTTGGCGTGTCTGCCGGGGCAGCCGCCACCGGGAGCATTGCCGTGGGCGTGGCAGAAGCAGGCGTGGCGCTCGGCGACACCCTGGTTGGGGATGGAGATGGCGTAACCGCGGACGTCGGACCGGAAGCTGCTGCCGTCGTGGCCGGCTCCGGCACCACCGTGCTTGCCACGGCAGCGGAAGGTGCCGGTGTTGGCGGAGCGGGCGCAAGCGTGGAGGTGGCCGTGGGGGTGGGAGTCTGCGCCTGTTCGGCGACGATGAAGCCGATGGGGACGCTGATGTTGAGGACGTCCGAGGTGATGGCCCAGCTCAGTGTGTAGTTGCCCGGGGAGCCGTACGTGTGCGCGTGCGTCTGGGGGGGCCAGTCCATTGCGATACCGTCTCCGCAGTCCGTGCCGTGGAAGGGCGTGGGGACCGAGCCGTCTCCCCAGTCGAGGAACGCCGCCGAACCGGCGGGAACGGTGGCGCCGGGGACCCAGGTGACGGTGACGTCAAGTGGCGCGGGCCCCCGGACTTCGAAGCCGGAGAGGGGCGGGTTGAACGCGAAAACTACTTCGGGCTCTTCCACGGCGTCTCCGCAGGCGGCGCGGGCTGACCTCGGAGACGGAAGCAACGCGACGGCCATGGCGGCCACCAGGATGAGCGCGCTGAAACCGCCGCCGAGCACCGCGCGCTGAGTCGGGGGCATGGTGTCTCCAGGCCGCTTGTCCGGGCGGCGAGGCAAGGATAGCGGGTGCGGGGCCGGACACAAGGACGGTTGAACGGTTAGCCCCGGGGGATGGCGCTCGCGAGGGCGACTGTGGCGCTGGTGAGGAGGATAGCGTAGACGAGGCGGCGGAAGCGGACCTCGTCGATGCGGTCAAAGAGGCGGTTGCCGAGGATGCGGCCGGCCTCGGCGGCGGGCATGGCGAGGAGGAATGCGCCGACGACCCACGGCTTCACGGAACCTGAGGCGAGCAGGAGCGCAACGGCCCCGAGCGAGGTGATCATGAAGAACGCGTTGATCGTGCCGCGGAAGAACGACGGCGAGAGGCCCTTTCCGGTGAGGTAGAGGACGATAGGCGGTCCCGACATGGAGGTGGAGGTGTTGAGGAGGCCGCTGGCGAAGCCAGTTGCGAGGTCGCCGGGGGTGCCGCCGCCGTGGATGCGAAGGCCGCGCATGATGAGCAGCGTGAAGACGATCACGGCGGTGGCGATGATCACCTTGAGCGCGGCAGGGTCGACGAGGAGAAGGACGGCGAGGCCCACGGGCATCCCGGCGAACGAGCCGGCCGTGAGGACACCGGCCGTGCGGCGCTCGACGGAGTGGCGGAGGCGAGGGAACTGGATGACGTTCACGGTCATGCTCAGGAAGTTCGCGAGAACGACGGTGTCTTTCGGGCCGATGATGACGGCGAGAAACGGGACGATGAAGAGGGAGAAGCCGAAGCCGGAGAGAGCCTGGATGCAGGCGGCGATGGCGGCGAGCAGGATGATTGCGAGCGCCACGGGCCATTCCACTGAGCGGTTATAGCGGAGCGGGGGGCTACAGCCGAACGGTGCCGGTGAGAGCGGGTGCCTGTACGCTGCTCTGTATGGAAGTTGCGAATGAGCTGATGGTCCGGGGCATCGTTGTCGGGGTGTTCCAGGAGAACTGCTGGGTGATCGGCAACCGGCGCACGGGCGAAGGTATCTGCATCGATCCCGGTGACCAGCCGGACGAGGTGCTTGCGCTAGCGCGCGACATGGGCGTGACCATCAAGTACATCGCGAACTCGCACGCACACATCGACCACGTGATGGGGGTGGCGGGGGTCTACGCGGCCACGGGCGCGAAGTTCCTGTTGCACGAAAGCGACCTCGATCTGCTGCGCAACGGCTGGAAGGGGATGGCGGCGCGGATGGGGCTCGACGTGAGCCAGGGGCCGCCAGACCCGGACATGTTCGTGAAGGACGGCGACATCGTGGAGGTAGCAGGACTGCGGCTGCGGACGATCACGACGCCGGGGCACACGCCGGGGAGCGTGAGCTACTACGCGGAGGAGGGCATGCTCTTCAGCGGCGACACGCTGTTCCGGGGTTCGATCGGACGTACGGACCTGCCCGGGGGGAGCCTGGAGCAGGAGATGGCGAGCATCTGCGAGCGGCTGCTGATGCTTCCGGAGGAGACGATCGTGCTGCCGGGGCACATGGAGGAGACGACGGTGGCATTCGAGAAAGCGCACAACCCGTTTGTGCTGGAGTGGCAACGGCGGGCGGGCGACAGCAGCCAAGGGTGGCTCGAACAATGAACCTGAGCCTTGCGTTCCATGGCGGCGCCGGGACGGTCACCGGCTCGAAGACCCTGCTGACGGCGGGAAACACGCGCGTCCTGGTGGACTGCGGGATGTTCCAGGGCCTGAAGGACTTGAGGCTGCTGAACTGGCAGCCGACGCCATTCCGGCCGAACGCACCGGACGCGATCCTGCTGACCCACGCGCACATCGACCACACGGGGTATCTGCCGCGGCTGGTGCAGCAGGGCTACAAGGGGCCAGTGTATTGCACGCCGGCGACGGCAGAGGTGGTGCGCATCCTGTTGCTCGACGCCGCGGAGATCCAGGAGGAAGACGCGGCGTTCGCGAACCGGAAGGGCTACAGCAAGCACAAGCCGGCACTTCCGCTGTATACGGTGAAGGACGCCCAGGCGGCGTTGCGGCTGCTCAAGACGGTGGAGTACCGGGAACCGCTGGAGCTGGGCGACGGCGTGACTGCGCGGTTCCTGAACGCGGGCCACATTCTCGGGTCGTCGTTCGTGCAGATCGACGTGGAGGACGGGAGCCGGTTCGCGCGGATCGTGTTCAGCGGAGACCTGGGGCGTTATCACCAGCCGCTGCACACGGACCCGGACCCACTACCGGATTGCGACGCGCTCGTGCTCGAATCGACGTATGGCGACCGCCTGCACGAGCACCGCCCGCTGGTGGAACAGATCCGGGAGGCGTTCGCTGAACCGATTGCGCGCAAGGGGATCATCCTGATCCCGTCGTTCGCTGTGGCACGCGCGCAGCTGGTGACGCTCGTCCTCCGGGAGCTGATCGAGACCGGGAAGATCCCGGAGATCCCGATCCACATCGACTCGCCGATGGCGACGGATGTGACCTCGCTCTACAACAAGTACCTGGAATCGGAGTACCTGGACAAAAGCATCCCGCACACCACGCCGGAATCGTTATTCCCGAAGAACGTGCGTTTCCACCGATCGGTGGCGGACTCGAAGAAGCTGAACAACATGCCCGGGCCGCGGATCATCATCGCGGCCAGCGGAATGCTGACCGGGGGGCGGGTGGTACATCACCTGCAACGGCTCGTGCAGGACCCGCGGAACCTGATCGCGCTGGTGGGCTACCAGGCAGCCGGGACGCGGGGACGGAGCCTGCTGACGGGCGCGCAGACGATCCGGATGTATGGGGAGAATGTCCCTGTGCGGGCACGGGTGGTGAGCATCGAGGGACTATCGGCTCACGCCGACCGCGACGAGCTGCTGCGCTGGGTTGGAACCGCTCCGAAGCCGCCAGGAACGATCTTCCTGAACCACGGCGAGCCTGACGGCTTGAAGGCGCTGGGCGGGGCGCTTAAGGAGCGGTTCGCGGTGGAGCCGTATATCCCGGAGATGGGACAGGAATATGAACTGGAGTACCTGCTGCGGTAGACGTTCCGGGGCGCCCGCGCCGGGGGCGAGGGGCACTGCTCGTGCTGGAGGGGGAGGGGCCGGGGCCGACGGCGGAGGTCAATCAGGGAAGAGGTCGGCGAGCGGAAGACTGAACCCGTCGATGGCGAAACCGGCATCCTCACTCGCGAGGATGCTGCCAATGCCAAGCACGCGGGCCGAACCGTCCTCGCGGTACACGGTCACCAGCTTCCGTTTTGGGCGCACCACCCAAACCCGGGGGACCCCGGCTTCCAAGTAGTCCGCAACTTTGTCAGTCACCATGCTGTCGAGGTCGTTTGGCGACACGACCTCGACGGCGAGTGTCGGGCGCTGATCGATGAACCCTTCATCGGGGATGCCCGAAACCGGTGTGTCCTCATTGGCGAGGAACGCCACGTCCGGCGCGCGCACCTGGTCGGGGCTGCGCCCGAGGATAAAGCCGGCTTCGACGAGCGTGGTACCGAGGCCGTTGGCTTCGGCGAACTCAGCCAGCCGGCGGCCGATGAACAGGACACGCACACCATGTTTCCCGCTCGCAGGCATGTGCCGTACCACCTGTCCGGAGATGAGCTCGAGCCTGGCGCCATCCGGAGGATCGGGCAGCGCGAAAAACTCCTCGGCAGTCAGCAATCCGCTGGTAGCCTCGGTTGTCATGGAGTGGAGTATACGCCAGGGCGGCTCAGGGCTCGTCGCGGAAGTTGAGGTAGTACTTGCTGGGTGTTGGACCGACCTGGTGCTGGTACTTGCTCCCGGCGGCCTTCGAACCGTAGGGGTGCTCAGCGGGCTCGGTGAGCTGGAGGAACGAGATCTGGGAGACCTTCATGCGGTGGTAGAGCATGATGGGGAGGTTCGCGACGTTTGAGAGCTCGAGGGTGAGCGCCCCATCCCAGCCCGGATCGACGTAACCGGCGGTTGAATGGATGAGCAAGCCCAGGCGGCCGAGCGATGATTTGCCTTCGAGACGGCCGACGATGGAATCAGGGAGCTTCACGCGCTCGTAGGTGACGGCCAGGGCGAACTCGCCGGGGTGGAGGACGAACGGGTGGTCGTCGTCGATCTCGACGAGTTCGGTGAGGTCCGGATAGTCCTTCTTCACGTCAATGAACGGGATCTGGGAGTTCCGAAAGACGCGGAAGAGGTGGCCGAGGCGCAGGTCGACGCTGGCAGGCTGGATGGCGCCCGGGCCGAGCGGGTCGATGATGATGTTGCCGGCCTCGATTTCGCGGCGGATGGTGCGGTCGCTGAGGACCATGGGCAAAGTCCGTTGGTGGTTTCGGCAAAGTCTAGGCGGGTGGGGCGTTTCGAGGTACCGCACGGCACGGGAGGCTGCCGGCCGGTAGAATCCCGCAGGCAGTATGTAACACGGAGGGGAACGCGATGGCGGGACCGCTGGCCGGTATCAAAGTGGTCGAACTGGGGGTGTGGGTGGCGGGGCCATCGTGCGCGGCGGTGCTGGCGGACTGGGGGGCGGACGTGATCAAGATCGAGCCGCCGGAGGGCGACCCGTTTCGTGGGCTGGGCGCCGCGTTCGGGGCGGTGATGAACCCGCCGTTCGAGCTGGACAACCGGGGGAAGCGGAGCATCGCGCTGGACCTGGAGGTCGAGGATGCGCGTTATGTCGCTGGCGACCTGATCGACGCAGCGGACGTTTTCGTGACGAACATGCGGCCGCGAGCACTGGAGAAGTACGGCCTGACGTACGAGAAGCTGAAGGACACGAACCCGCGGCTGATCTACTGCCAGCTGACGGGGTACGGCCCGGACAGCCCGGAAGCGAACCGGGCGGCGTACGACGTGGGGGCGTTTTGGGCGCGCGCTGGAGTGGTGGCAAGCCTGACACCGGCGGGTGGGGAACCACCGCTGCAGCGCGGTGGAATGGGCGACCACATGACCGGAGCAAACGCGGCCGGAGCCGTTTCGGCCGCCCTGTACCACCGGGAGCGGACGGGCGAAGGGCAGAAGGTGGCGGTCTCGCTGACGCGGATCGGGATGTACATGATGGGGTGGGACGCCAATACGCAGCTGCGGGCGAACCTGCCATCGATGCCGCCGTTCGACCGGCGGCACGCACCGAACCCGCTGATCAACCCCTTCCAGGACAGCGAGGGGCGGTGGTTCTGGCTGTTGATGCTGCAGGGCGACCGCCACTGGCCAGACTTCCTGCGGGCGGTTGGCGGCCCGCCCGAGCTGGCGGACGACCCGCGGTTCGTGGACATCCCCGGGAGGCGGGACAACGCGCCTGAGCTGGTAGCTATCCTCGACGGGATCCTCGGACGGCGGCCTCTGCGGGAGTGGGGGCCGGTGTTCGACGCGAACGACGTATGGTTCGCGCCAGTGCAGACGATTGCCGAGGCGGTGCAGGACCCGGTTATCCGGGCGACGGGCGCGATCGTGACCATCGAGGCGCCGGACGGCCCGAAGGAGCAGGTTGCAACCCCGGCGGACTTCTACGGGACACCGATCGTACCAACGAACTGGGCGCCCGAACTGGGACAGGACACGGAGACGATCCTCCTGGAGTGCGGGTACGACTGGGACCGGATTGCATCACTGAAGGAACTCGGGGCGATCCCTTGAGCGGCCGGCGGGTGTGGCTGGCTCGCCTGCCAGAGATGCGGGTAGCGTATTTCGAGGTTGCCGTGGCGGCCGGCTGGCCGCCCGGGGGAGACCTGGCGCCAGACTTCTCGCGGTTGTGGGACGAGTTCAACGCGTGGCGGGTGCAGGCGCGGCCCTCGTTAGGCCGCATCGACATCGCGGCGATCGGCTGGATGACGGAAGCGGGGGAGGACGGCACCCCACAGCGATACCGGGCGGGGGTGCCGATTCGGAGCGATTACACGCCGCCGGCGCCGGCACGGACGACGTTCCTCCCCGGAGGTTCGTTCGCCTATGTGTACGCCGACAACGTGGACGAGATCGATGAGGCGGCAGGGGCCGTGCACCGGTGGGTGAGGGAGCAAGGGCTCGAACCGCTGTCGGGGCTGATCGAGGTGTACAAGTTTCATTACAACCTGGAGCAGCACCCTTGCGACTGTGGCGTGCTGGTGCGGCGGGCCGACGGCTCGGATCCGGTGCCAGGAGCCGGTGGCCACGCGAACCCCTTGCCAATCGCGCGCGACTAACCTGGCGGGGCGGGCCGGCGGGCGGCGAGGGCTGCCCGGCCGTGGCGCATGGGTTCGGGGACGAGAAAGAACATGATGGCGGCCCCCGCCAGGCCGATACCGCCGGTTGCGACCGAAGCGGCACCAAGCGAGGCTGCAACCGTTACGCCGCTCACGAGGAGCGGCCCCCCGGCGGTGCCCAGGTCGCCGATGAGGCGCCAGACACCCAGGAACTCGCCGCGGGCGATGGCGGGTGAGAAGTCAGCACCGAGGGTCATGTTGATACCACTGCCGAGGCCGTTGCCGAAACCGGTGACCAGGCCGGCGGTAAGCAAGCCCGTGAATCCATCGGTCAGGGGGATCATGAGCATGCCGGCGGACATGATGAGGAGGCAGGGGATGGCCGTCCACTTGCGGCCCCAGCGATCCATCGCAATGCCGACGGGGTAGAAGACGGTCATGTCGATGGCGGAGGAGAGGCCGAAGATGACGCCGACCTGGGCCGCGTCGAGGCCGACGTTATCGCCCCAGAGGGGGATGATGGCCTGGCGGGAGCTGCGCAGGACCTGGATCGCGACGGTGGCCATACCGGCGGTCGCAAAAACGCGCCGATGCTCGTTGAGGACACCGATGAGACGTTTGTGGGCAGCCTCGGTGTGGATGACGGTGGTGCGTTCGGGTTCGTGGACGAACGCGAACATGGCGGCGGCAGCGGCGAGGGCAAGGGCAGCCTGGATGTAGAAGGCGGCCTCGGTGCCCAGCCAGGCGGCGCCAAAACCGCCGACGAACGGCCCGACGAAGTTGCCTACCCGGTTGGAGCCGCCCAGGAGTGAGAGGACGCGGCCCCGCTGCTCGATGGGTGACGCGTCGGTTGCGTAGGAGAGGCGGGCGAGCATCCAAATGGCCCAGGAGCAGCCCATGATGAAGATGAGCGGCGCGAGGATGTACGGAGACGAGGTGAGCCCTGCGCCGACGGCCACAGCAGCAAGGGCAACGGTCCCGACCAGCATGGCGCCGCGCTCACCGAGCCGGGTGACCATCACCCCGGCGGGGATATCGAAGACCATAGTGCCTATGCCGCGGAGGGCCACAAGGAGCCCTGCGAAGGCGACTGAGGCGCCGAGTTCGAGCGCATAGAGCGGCAGGATGGGGATGACCGCACCCTGGCCGACGGCGAAGAGGAAGGTCGGGAGGTAGAC
>CAUJEQ010000246.1 GCA_963169135.1 Chloroflexota bacterium | reverse complement strand
CCTGCCCGGCGACCGCTGCCAAATTGGAGTGCTGACGGCCGGTGGGCGAGGCGAATCGGAAGGGGGCGAATCCACCGGCCGTGCGCTGGCGACTGCCCCGGTCCGCGCCGTCCGCCGCTGGGCGAGCGGGAACGGGAACTCGCCTGGAGCCGGCTGGTCGGCCTGTACCGGAGCGGCCTGGGCCCGCGGTGCCGCTGGCGGAAGTGTCGGTCCGCCATGGCGAGGCGCATGGCCGGGTGGCGCGTGGCGCGCCGCCGGGGTGGCGGTTGCCGCGTCCGGGGCCATTTCGAGTACTTCCGGACTGGTCGGGATTGAGCCTGCGGCCAGGCTGCCCCGGCTGGCAAGCACGGACGGAGGAGGTGGTGACCCGTCGCGGAGAGCCGTTGCCGGACTGGTCGCCGGAGCCGTGACCCGTCGGATCGGTTGCGATGACGGCGTAGCGGCCGTGCCCGCTGCGACCGTGCGCTGGTCGCCCGCGGCTGGGGGGGATTCTGGAGGTGAGGGTGCACGCAGCTCAGGCGCAGCCGCTGCCGGTGCCGCGTCCCCCGGTGCAGCGGCCCCGGCGACCGGGGATGGTGGGCCGCCAGGAACGTCCACGTGCCGCTGCAGCGGCTCTGCTCTGGCCGGCGACGGCGACGACGCGGGCGGCACCGTTGCGCTGTCCGCGGCGGAACTGGCAGGCGTGCCGGGGGGTGCTGCCGGTGTCCGCCCGGCGGGTTCGACCTCATTGGGCCGCAGTGAGACCGCCGCTGTCGCCCCCGGCTGCGCGGCGGTCGGCTGAGGCGGGGTTTGCTCGCTTGGCACCGGGCGCCCCGGTGCCGCCGGCTCCGGCGGTGTGGTGGCGGCCGGTGGTTCGGCTTGCCCTGGTTCCGTTGTGGGCGACGCTGACTCTGCGCGTCGTTGCACCCGCGGTAGTCGCGGTACTGCTACCGGGCCAGGTGGCGCTGCCTCCGTGGGGAGCGGCGTTGCCTCGCTGGACGCCTTTCGCGCCAGGATCCTGGCGTCCGGAGTAGCCGCCGGGCCGCCGACGGGGGCCGCATCTCCCCGTGGCTCCGCGCGAGGATGCTGCACTGCCGCTGCGGTTCCCGGCGAAGGCTGTTCGCCTGACCGTTGAGCACGCGCGACGCCGGCCGCCGCGGAGGGCGGGGTCGCGCGCGTGACGGGCGGCGCCGCGGGAGCCGCTTCCTCGGTCACCGGGCCTGGGGCCGGCGGGACGCCGGCCGCCGCATCCGGGGCTGTGCCTGGCAAAGGCAGCCGCGGCGTCTCCGGTGCACCGTCCCCGGCGAGCGGCTCAACCGCGGGAGTGACCGGCCCGGGGGTAATGGGTACGGTGCCCGGTGCCGCCGCGCTCGTCGATTCAGCTGCGCGCGGCTCTGCGACGCGCCGTTCTACGGGGGGCTCGCTCGGCGAAGGCCCGGCTGGAGATGCCATCCTGTCCGTGGGTCCGGGTTCAACCCTGCGATGTAGCAGCCGGCCGGGCTGGCCCGCCGCACCTGTCGCCGGAGAGGGATCTCCAGATGGAGCCACCCGGCGGGCCGTGGCGGGAGCCGGAGCCGGGCTCGCTTCAGGAGCCCGGGGGGATGAGGGGGTGGATGAGGGGGTCGCTGGAGACAGCGCTGTTGGCGCCAGCCCCCCGGGCTCGGCGGGTTGACCCGGGGAGGGCGGCGTGCCTGGTGCATCGGAAGCCACGTCCGCCGCCGTGCGCGCGACCTCACTGGTGACGGGCCGGTCGGGATGCGCGCTCAATGGCGCGTCGACCTGGGAGCCTTCACCGGTCGAACCGCTGGCAGCGGGCTCAGGGGAGGGCGGCGAGGGTGGCTCGGTCCGGCGCTCGCCGCCCTCCCCGGCGTGGCCGGGAGGAGTCGCCGCCGTCATTACGCCGGCTGCCGAGGGGGCTTCCGGGCCACCCGCACGGTCGTTCGATGGCGGGGAGGCCGTCTGCCCCTGCCCGTCCGGTGGCTCGGGTGCCGCCGTCGCGCTGGAACTCGCGGGACTGGGCGGTCCCGCGGTGCTGCGCTGAGGCGGCGGCATCGCAGCCGAAGGACTGCCAGACGTGGGAGAAGGCGAGGCCGGGATCGTGGTCCGCCGGGCCACGGTGGGTTCCGATGCGCCCGGCGCCGGTGATTGTGGCGTGGACCGGGGGCGAGTCGGCTGCGTCGACTCCGTGGCGGGGAGCGCTGTGGTCGCCGGGCTGGCCTGGGCGTCCGGCATCAGTGCGGCTGCTCCGCCCGGGGGTGAGCTTGCCGGCGGGCTTGCATCCGCCGCCGCTGATTGCCGGGCCGGTTCGCTCCCTCGCTGGTTGGAGGCCCGCCGGGCTGGTGCCCGCGTCGCAGGGGGTGGCGGATTGCCTTCCGGAGCGGGGGTGCGCTGGATCGGCGTCGGTGAAGGGCCCGGGTCCGAGGGTCCGCCGGCTGGCGGCGCCGAGCTCGCCGGTGGTTCGCCAGGGCTCCTGGCCGGGGCTGGCGCGGGCCGTCCGGCCGGGAGGGAGACCGGCCCCGGCGCCTCCTGGATCCGCGTGCGGCGTCCGGTGCCGCGTTGTGGCGGCCGTTCCGCCACGGGTTCCACCGGCATCCCGATCGACTCGAGGTCCGGCGCCGTGTCGCGCTCCATGGTCCGCGCTTGCAGAGTGTCCCACGCCGACTCCAGGCGCCGGACCCACGAGCCCGGCTCGTCGCCCGCGGTGCCTTCCGGCGGTGGCTCCGGGGCAGGTTCAGGCTCGACTTCCCGCTCCTCGACCGCGGCTGGCTGAAGCGGCGGCATGCTGGCGGCTCGTGCCGTGGGCGCTGGCGCGGCCCCCATCGGCCCGGCCTCGCGATACGTCAGCAGGCTCTGAAGCGAGCCGGCGAACGAGTCGGATTGGCGCGCCAACGCCTCATTGCCGGCGCCTGGTGTCCGCCCACCCACCAGGGTGTTGTTCACCCCGCCATTCGCCCCCAGGATGCCTTCGCCGTAACCCTTCGCGCGCGCGAAGATGGCGCTCGAGAGGTCCTCTTCCGGGCTCTCGGCCGAACTCGCGGGGGGCACCGCATTGTCCTGCATGGCTACCTGCTATCCCTAGGCAATCGTGAACTCCTGGAACGCCAGCTCGAGGCTTTCTACCAGCACAGCCGACTGCTCGGTCTGCATCGTCGGGCCGGTCCACTTCACCGGGTAGGCGCCGATCAGGTTCCACCGGAAGACTTCGGTGCCCTTGCGGTCGTACAGCACGATGGAGATGTTCTTCTTCTCGCTACCCTTGGCAGACTTCGTGCTGAGCCGGTGGAGCCACTGCCAAAGGTGCGTGGACGAGGTGACGCCGCGCTTGAGCGTTACGTTGGTGAAGCTGCGCCGGCCGGGAAGCTTGTGAATGAAGTCGTTCACCCCACCTTCCTGGTATTCGAAGACATCGATTTTCGCTTCGAGCCCCGAGCAGTCCGTGAACTTCGCTTCCTGCACGCCTTCGATTTCGACCGTGAAGTGGAAGCCGATCCAGGGGTCGGTGGTCGATCCAAGGTCAACCATCAGTGAGCCTCCTGGGCCGCGTCGGCCAGTCTTCTGTTAATGTCGGCCACCTGTTCCACCCAGAGCCGCCTGTCCCGGTGTTCCAATTCCATCAGAGTTTCTGGCGGCCAATGGAAGTGGTAGGCGAGATAGGCTACCTCCTCGTTGAGCCGTTCGAGGGGGTAGCCCGCTATCCCCCCAGGCGTGAAATGTCCACATCGATGGGGGTTGAGCATTCCGGGCAGACCACCGGTACCAGTGTCGTTCCTTGCTCGTTGATTTGCCGGTACAGACGCTGCAGGAACGCCAGGTCGCCGGTGAAGAGATTCTCGATCTCGTGCGGCGTAACCTGCGGCAGCGAACCGAGCCTGGTGATGACCCGCGAGAGCAGGATGACAACCAGGTACGCCTGGTTCTCCCGCACGCGCGGGTCTCGCAGCGGGGCAATCTCGTCCATGGCGGTCGCGAGACGCATCCGCCCTTCGCGGTGGAGTGTCCCCGTGGAGTCCACATACCCCTGGGGGAGCGTGAACTCGAACTCGGTTTGCAGTGCGTTCATTACTTAGCCATCGAGACTGGAAGAGGCAGGAGCCGCGTCGACCCCTGCCTCAGAGCGTCTTTCCAGAGGCCGTGGGACCCCGAACCTACATCTTGACGCGCTTCATGTCCTCGAACACCAGCGTCAGCTCTTCGATGCCGAACGCCGTTGAGTCGGACTGCATCTGCGGGCCTGTGATCTTGGAAGGCCACACGTTGATGAGCTCCCAGGCCGCCACAGGGGTCAGGCTCTGGTCGAACATCGTGATGCTCGCGTTGGTCCGTGCTCCGACGATGTTTCCGTCCTCTACCAGCTTTCGCCAGTCCCACATGTCCACCGTCTTGGTGACCCCTCGCTTGAGGGTCACATCCGTGAACTTCAAGCGTCCGGGGATCTTCTGGATGAGGTCGCGGCCTTTGCCGTCGACGATTTTGTGTTCCACAACCTCGGTCTCCGACCCGAGGCCGGAGATCTCGGTGAAGTACCCCTTGATCTGATCTCCAGCATCGAGGGCGAAGCTAAAACCTGTTAGCGGATCTGTTTCACGTGCGGGCATTGGGCAAGTGCTCCTTTAGTAGCAGTAGTCAACCGGTGCTGGGCCGATTAGGCCTCCGGCGCGTACTGGCTGATGCGGAAGATGACGAATTCGGCCGGCTTCACCGGCGCAATGCCGATGTCCACAATCAACTGGCCGAGGTCGCGTGTCTCCTGGGGATTGTTTTCGGCATCGCACTTCACGAAGAACGCCTGCTCCGGCGTATCGCCGAAGAGCGCTCCCGAGCGCCAGACCACCCGCAGGAAAGCACCGATGTCGCGGCGCATCTTCGCCCACAGCATCGAGTCGTTCGGCTCGAAGACGGCCCACTGGGTGCCGCCCTCGATCGACTTCTCCACGAAGTTGAACAACCGGCGGACGTTCAGATAGCGCCACGACGGGTCGCTCGAAAGCGTGCGGGCACCCCAGACGCGGATGCCGCGCCCGGCGAACACGCGCAGGCAATTGACGCCGTTCGGGTTGAGTACGCTCTGCTCGGCACCCGTCAGGTTGATCGGCAGGGAAATAACGCCACGGATGACTTCGTTCGCTGGCGCCTTGTGCACGCCCCGTTCGTTGTCGTTCCGCGCCCAGATCCCGGCGATGTGGCCTGACGGTGGGAGCGTGATCGTCGTGCTCTTCGCGTTCGGTGTCGCGTCCGCGACCGTCACCCATGGGTAGTACATGGCCGCGTATTTCGAGTCGTATCCGGCGGTATTCATCCGCCATTCCTTCACCTGCTGCGCGTTCAGGTCGGGCGGCGTGTCAATGATGGCCACCCGATCGCCCATGCGCTCGCAGTGCGCAATCATCGCGAGCTGCACGGCTTTCACGCCATCCATATCCAGTACACCGGCCTGGTAGGCGGCCATGATGTCGGGAGCGAGCACCATCGTGATTTCCTCGACGGCCTCCAGGCCGTCGATGCCGCTGCGCTCGGTGACGTCGCCCTGGTACTGGGACGGCGTCACCGGCACCACCGCGGTGGTTGTCGCCGACGGCAGCGCCAGGGGGTAGGTTCCCGGTGCCGGTGCCCGGTCGGCCAGGCTCAAGCCGGCAACTTTTACTTCCTCGAGCTGGACCAGCGTGGATTGCTTGTTCACCACGTCGAAGGCGTTCTTGGCGCCTTTGCCAAGCGTCAGGCCTTCGAACTTCTCTTCGGCTCCGCCGAAGCCCTTCACCGAGATCGTGAAGCTGTCGTCGTCACCGGCCGTCACCTCGATGGTCAGCCCGTCGGCGTTCACGTCCGGCTTGGGGAGGGCGCGGATGGTAGCGGTCCCCTGCGCGCCTTTGGCGCTGATTTCGGCGATTGGCTGCGGTGCCGCGGCGCCGCCGGTGTCTTCTCCACCGATCCGGACGACGTAGCAAAGGCCTCCGCCGTTGTTGAAGTAACCGAAGACAGCGTGCGCCAGGTACGCGCCGGGGATGAATCCCCCGAACACGTCAACGTATTGCGTCCAGTTGGCGATCATGGTCGCCTTACCGACCGGCCCCTTCTCGGCGACTCCCAGGAAGGCGGCAACGGCTGTGCCGACGCCTTCGATGGGCTTTGTCCCCCGGTCCACTTCTTCGACGTAGACGCCGGGCGTTAGATACGACGTAGCCATAGGGCTCCTCAGGTGCGAATTGACGGGCGGGTGCCCGTGGGCGCGGCAATATTAGCAGCAACCACCGCTGCCTGCGCAACACTTAGGGAGATATTCGTCAAGTCAAGCACCAAAACCGTGCAAAACGCTACAGTTCGATGTCGTACGAAGCCGAAGGCACGAACACACTCTGCGTTCGCTCCTCTCCCTCGGCAGTCACGATGGCCAACGTGTGCTCACCCGCGAGCACTCCGGCGAACGTGAACTTTCCATCCGTCCCGGTCACCGCCGTGTGGGCCGTGCCAACCACCGAGACGCGGACTCCTGCGACAACCGCCAGCGGGTCGTCCTTCCGATGCACGAGACCGGCAACCTGGATCCACCGCTCTCGCGACTCCTCACCGGTCTCGCCGAAACCGAGCTCCACCGTGCGCACCAGCGGTCCTGTGACCGGGGCGAAGACCTGCAGCGGAGCCGTCACTACCCAGGTCAGGGAAGTCCGCAGTTCGTTGTCCATTACCCCCCAGAGGTCGGCCGGCTTGATGATGTGGTCAGGCGGTGCGATGCGTCCGAGCAGCGGGTATTCCGAGTCGCGAAGTTCGCCCTGGAAGTGGCGTGGTGGAATCTCCGTCGCCCGGTAAAGCGAGGCCAGCACCCGGCCCAGGATCCGGTGCTCGTCCTCGGGTTCCCGGGCCCACGCCGTGACCATATAGCTCAGGTCCACCCGGCGGGGCGGCAGTTGCTGGGCGACGAGCCCCATGGACGTCCGTTGCTTCGCTGCGGTGTCGTCCCGGAAACCGGATCGCTCACGGATATCGAACATGAAGAGGCTGAGGGTGGGCTTGGACAGCCGTCCGGACCACTCCCGCGTCGGACGTTCGAATGACACGTCAACTTCGCCGCGCTCGATGGGCACGTCGGCAATCAGGTACTGCTTCAGCGTTTCGTCGACGTCGTTGAGCACGGTTACACGCCTCTGGCCGGCCTAGGCCCGGACTTCCTGTTCCAGCTCGCGCTGCACGCCGCCGGAAAGCACTTCCGATGCCACCTGGTCGGCCTCGTGTTCTTGCGGGTCGTTGGCCGGGCCCGCCGTCATACCCCCCCCGGATGAGCCGCCGCCCGAGCGCTGTTGGACGACGTGGGTCAATTCGTGCGCCATCAGGTGGCTATCACCGGTGGATGCGTCCGAACGGAGGAAAATATCGTTGCCCGTGGTGAACGCCTTCGCCGTCATCTGCCGGTTCAACGTATCCGCCTGGGCTCCCTGGTGGACCCGGACCTCTCCAAAATCCGCGCCGAATGCGCCCTCCATCTGCGATCGGAAACCGGAGGCGAGGCCCGAGCCGCCACCTCGCTGCGAGTCGATCTGCGACGCGATGTCCTGTCCGACCGGACCCCCTTCGAGCCCCACACGCGGAGTGGCGTCGTGCTTCATCTGCAGCTCTTCCTCCTCCTCGCCCTCGCGCTGGATCGAAGGGTCGTGCTTCATCTGGAGCTCTTCCTCTTCCTCGCCTTCGCGCTGGATCGAGGGGTCGTGCTTCATCTGGAGCTCTTCTTCCTCGGCTTCGCGCTGGATCGAGGGGTCGTGCTTCATCTGGAGCTCTTCTTCCTCGGCTTCGCGCTGGATCGAGGGGTCGTGCTTCATCTGGAGCTCTTCCTCTTCGGCCGCACGCTGCACCATTCGCGCGACAGCCTGGTTGCCAGCGCGTGCCTGCAGGGCGACGAGCGGATGCGCGTGCTGCCCTGGATCCTTGCGGGGCGCGGCTGCGGCGGTGTCGGAGCGTTTGCTGTGGAGCGCGCGTTCTGCGTCGGCGGGCTGATAGTCAGGCATGCTCTGCGGACCTCCCGGCGCACATGATAGCCGCTATTGTCCCGCCCGCCAGCGGGAACGGTGTTGGAAGCTAACGAAGATAGGCGATGTGGTCGCCGAATTCGGCCTCGGTCACCATCCGCCCGAGCTTCTGGAACTCGCGCCGCGTTGCGCGAATGAGGTGCCCCATACCGATCGGCCCGCCATCTTCGGCCGCCAGGAATGCCGCCGCCAGCACAATGTTCCGGATGTTCCCGCCACTGATCTTGAATTGCCGGGCCAGGAACGCGAGGTCGATCCCGGGGTCGAGCGGCAGCTCCGGCGGTATCGTCGACTTCCAGATCCGCAGCCGGTACGGCTCTTCCGGCATCGGGAAGTCGATCACAAAGTGCATGCGGCGCAGGAAGGCCTCATCGAGGTTCATCTTCAGGTTCGTCGAAAGGATCACCGCGCCTGAGTACTCCTCCATCCGTTGGAGGAGGTAAGCCGTCTCGATGTTCGCATAGCGGTCGTGGGCGTCCCGCACTTCGGATCGCTTGCCGAACAGTGCGTCCGCCTCGTCGAAGAACAGGATCGCATTCGAGGACTCGGCGTCCCGGAAGATCGCGCCGATGTTCTTCTCGGTCTCGCCGATGTACTTGCTGACCACGCCCGAGAGGTCAATCTTGTAGAGCTCCAGGCCGAGCTGACCCGCCATCACGTCGGCAGCCATCGTCTTGCCCGTGCCCGACTGCCCGGCGAAGAGGGCGATCACGCCCTTGCCCATCGCCAGCTTCCGGTCGAACCCCCACGTGTCGTACACCAGGTGGCGGTGTTCAATCATCCCGCAGAACTCGCGGAGCTGCTCCAGCGGGTCGTCCTCGAGCACGATGTCATCCCAGACATAATGTGGGGCGATCTTTGAGGCGAGCGTGCCCAGGATGGGCGCCGATTGTGCTCTCGCCCCCGCGTACAGGTCCTGGCGGCCAATCGACGGCCGGTCCGGGTCGCGCGCCACTGCGCGGCCATGGGCTGTTCGCACCGCTGCCGTGATCGCGTCCTTGCCGAGCCGGAACTTCCCGGCCAGGGCCTCGATTTCGTCCGTCCCGGCGTCGCTGTCCATGTCCGAGAGCGACTCCTTCCAGAGTTCCAGGCGTGACTCGTAGTCGAGCCCCGGCACATGCAACAGTGGTCCAGGGAATGCCGCCTCGGCTTCGCTCGCAAGCAGCGTCAGCGGTGCCGCTGAACGCTCCGAGGCAGCGATGAGATGGTCACGGGCCGGGCTTTCCAGCGCGTCGATCCCGGTGACAAGCAGGGCGCCGTGCTGAAGCGCCGCCTCCCGGCCGGCCCGCGCCAGTACATCGTCGGCGCCGGACGCGCCGTCCCTCGCCCGGGTCGCGTCGAATTCGACCAGGCAATCCAGGCCGCCCCGGATCGCGATGTACAGGGCCGTGTCGCGGATCCGCCCCGGGTCCGGTCCCCAGAGTGCCACCACCGGCGGCGTGAGCTCGGTCGCCGGGTGACGCGCCACCAGGTCGACCTCCGGCGTGGCTGCGTGGAGCGCCCCGGGGGCGGGGTGCAGGCGTGTCGAGGTGGCGATGGCCGCATCGATGCCGTCGCCCCCAAGGAGGAAGCGCAGCACGCGGTCGTCGAGCACGAGCGTCTTCGATGGCAGCGGCGTCGCTGGCTGGCCCGGGTCATCGAGCAACTCGACCAGGCGGTGGCGCCGTAGCGGCAGCTGTTCATCGAACGCACCAAGCGCTGCAAGTGGGTCCTCCGACAGCAACCGGAGCGCAAGCTCGACACGGGGCCGGCGCCGCGAGACATCGTCCTGGGCGTAGGCGATCAGCCGCTCGACGCCGGGGCGGGTTTCCGCTGCCAGGCAGAGCCGGACGATCCCCTCTTCGAGCCCCGAGAGGCCGCAGGCGGCCGACAGCGCCGCGAGCCGCTCCTCGGCCACGTCCTCGGCCTCTTCGCCCAGCAGGCGGTCTGCCTCCGCGTCGGGGATGTAGAGCCCGCGCAGGTCGTCCTCGCCCACGGGCACGCCGGCCGCGCGCATGCGCTCAATCTCGCCGGCGAGCAAGACGAGGATGGGACGATCGGAGCGTGATGTGCCCATTGGGAGGTCAGCCATACCTATGGATTACAGATGTAGAAGCTGCTCGCGAAACCCACCGTCGCCGAACTTGCGGGGCTCCAAGCGTTGTCGCCACTGTATGTAGCGTAGACCGAGTGATCCCCTTCGTCGGGAAACACTGTGCTGAAAATCGCCTGTGGTTCTCCCGACTCAACTGGGAGGGTCCCGATCGGCGTGCCCTGGTCGTAAAACGTGATGAGCCCGGTCGGATATGGCCCGTTTGGATCCCAGTTCGCGATGTACGCATACAGCTGGACGGGCGTTGAGTCGCACACATCTCCGTCCGGACCAACCAGGCTCAGGACCGTCGACAACACCACCGGCGCGGAACCAACAATAACGTCCACCGCCGCCGAGTTCGTACACACGGCCCCGTAACACACCTTCGCCTGCACCGTCGTGGTGCCCGCGCTGGCCCGGTAGGTCGTGAACGTCTTGGCGAAGGTCGTCACCAGCGCCGGTGTGGCGTTCGTCGCGGTCCACGTGATCTCCGTGTAGTCCTCGGAGAAGCTCGTCGAACAATCGATCTTCGCCTGCCCGGACTCCCACGCGTAGGTGCAGAGCAACG
>CAUJEQ010000245.1 GCA_963169135.1 Chloroflexota bacterium | reverse complement strand
CCGCCGAAACCCACGTCGACCGCTCGCTCCTCGACCCTGGCGTCTTCGTCCGCACCGATGTCGAAGGCGTTGTCTCCCTGCTCGAAGCCGTCCGGGATCGCCCTGGAGTCGCCCTGGTCCACATGTCGACCGACGAGGTGTTCGGCTCCCTCCAGGCCCCCACCGAGGCCACCGAGGACTTCCCCTTCGCACCTAGCTCACCCTACTCCGCCAGCAAGGCAGCAGCCGAACTCATGGTCCGCGCTTACTCCGAAACCTATGCGATGCCGGTCACGGTCATCCGCTGCTGCAACGTTTACGGCCCGAACCAGCACCTGGAGAAGTTCATCCCGCTGTTCACGACACGTGCGCTCGCCGGCGAGGCCATGCCGCTCTACGGTGACGGCCTCCAGGAGCGCGAGTGGCTCTTCGTCGAGGACCTCGTTGCGGCCGTTCGCGTGGTCATCCGGCAGCTGCCCGCGGCGCCCGGCGTCCAGGCGGTTCACGTCGGCTCCGGCGAACGCGTCGCCAACATCCACGTCGCCCGGCAAATCTGCAACCTCACCGAACGCCCCCTGGACCTCGTCCGCCCCGTGACGGACCGCCCCGGCCACGACCGCCGATACGCACTTGATTCATCGCGGCTACGCACGATGGGCTGGTCTCCGCGGATTCGGTTCGAGGACGGGCTCGCAGCCACGGTCCGCTGGTACGCCGAGAACGCGGAGACCTGGTCCGTGGCGGCGGGCGAGGACTTCGGTGGCTACTTCGCTCGCCAGTACGGCGATCGCCTGGCCTGACTCTACGGAGCGTGCTCCCAGTCGAGCATCATCACGTCGATCTCGTCGCCGGGGTTCGCGGCGGGCAGGTCCTCGGGGATCACCGTCAGCCCGTTCGCCGCGCTCATGCTGGTCAGGATCCCGGAGCCCTGAGGGCCAGTGAGGTCGGCGTACCAGCGCCCGTCTTCGCCTTTTGTCACGATGCAGCGGGCGAAGAATCGCCGCCCGTCGGTGTTCGCCACACGGTCGCGCGTGATCGCTCGAACCATCGGCCGCTCCCAGTCACTCCGCCCGAGCATCGTGAAGATCGCTGGCCGCCCGAACAGCTCGAACGACACCATTGAGCTCACCGGGTTCCCCGGTAGCCCAAGGTGGCCCACCCGCCGCCCGTCGGGGGCGGTGAACGCGCCGAACGCCAGCGGCTTCCCGGGCTTCATCCGCACAGTCCAGAAGTCAATGGCGCCCTCACGGGCGAGCACGTCCTTCACCACGTCGAAATCCCCGCGAGACACCCCCGCACTGGTCACGAGCATGTCGGCATCCAGCCCTTGGTGGAGCTTGCGCGTCAGGTCCTCCACGGTGTCCTTGGCAATCCCCAGCAGCCGCGGGATGCCCCCGCATTTCCGCACCATCGCCGCCACGCTGTGAGCGTTCGAGTCGTAGATCCGGCCCGGGAGCAACGGTTGTCCCGGCTCCGTGATCTCGTCGCCCGTCGACAGGATGGCGACCACAGGACGGCGATAGACCGGGACCTCGCTCAGCCCCAGGCTCGCCAGTACACCAACCTCCGAAGGCCTCAGCACACGGCCCGCCGGGATCACGGGTGTGCCCTCTCGCACGTCCTCGGCCCGGAAGCGGATGTTCGCATGGACGGCTGCCGACTTCAGGATGCGTACGGTGGCCCCTTTCTTGGGCGCCTGGTTGGGGCCGCGCAGGGGCTCGTCGGTCTCCTCGAATGGCACCACCGCGTCGGACCCCGGTGGCATCGGGGCCCCGGTCATGATGCGCACAGCCTCGCCCGGTCCGATCGCTGTGTCATGTACGTACCCGGCCGCGAGGTCGGCCACCACCCGCAGCTCCACCGGCGCCGACTCCGAGGCGCCGGTCGTATCGGCTGCGCGGACCGCGTATCCGTCCATTGCCGTGTTATCCAGTGGCGGCACATCGAACGGGGCGACGATGTCTTCCGCCAGTACCTGGCCGAGCCCATCGAGCAACGGCCTTCGTTCCACCGGCAGGCGGTCGAAGAACGCCAGGATGCGTTGGCGGGCCTCATCAACGCTGAGCATTCCGGAGGTGGTGGCCATCTGTTCGCCCTCATTCCAGCGTCGCCGGGCCGATCGGGGCTCCGGCGAGCGCCCTTGGTTTTCGTGGTCCGATCAGCGTACAGGGCCAAACGGCCGCAGGGCACCCGGCCGGTGCCCTGCGTTCAAGATCGTGGGGGCGTTCGGTCAGGCCAGGCGGACAGCGAGGCAGGTCGTGGTGCGCTGCACGCCCGAGACCTTCTGCACGGCCTCGGTGATGGCGTTGCCCAGTCGGTCCAGGTCATCCGCTTCGAGCTGCACAATCACGTCGTACGGCCCGGACACGGTGTCCACGACCACCACGCGCGCGCCGGGGTACGTGAATTCCTGGATGGCCGCACTCACAGCCTTCGCCTTGCCAACATCGGTTTCGATCAGGACGTAGCCGCGGACGGCCATGGGGCTTCCCCTCCAAGGTAAAGTACGGCGTCATCATAACGCATCGCGCAACGGAATCCGCCCCCGTGGCTCAGCTTGTCACCGCGGGCAACTCGAACGCCACCAGTACTTCGGATTGCGACGACAGTGGCGTCACTTCCACCGGCACCTAGAGTGCGAATACCCCGATAAAGCACAAAGCCTCAGCGCACGACCGGCAGTAATACGCCGAGACCGTCGCCGTCAGCGCCGCGCGCCCGTCGCTCAACACCACCGGCACCGGGAATGTCACCTCAGTCTCGTCTGAGGACCACGTAACCGTACGTTCACCCAGCTCAACCACCGAGCCGTTCGATGTCGCCAGGTCCAGCCTCGAAGGCGCCGAACCGTTGAGGTGGAACTCCGCTGGAGCGGAAATGGTCACCCGCAGATTGGTCGCTCCCGGCGCCACGCGCTGCGACGGAAGGTCGACCTTCGTCACCCGCCCGGGCGTCCCCACCGCAATTGCCGAAAGGTTCGTGAGTGTCAACGTCGAGACCGACCCGTCGGCAGGGTTGTAGACGCGTACCAGGTGGATGTTTGTATCGGCGATGTACAACAGTCCGCCCGCCCCTGAGAGCCCGCCCGGCTCGTCGAACTTCACCGTCCCGGCAACCCCGTCGGACCAGCCGCGCTCCGAACCCGCTGCCGTACCGACCTCCTTCGAGATCGGCTCATAGACACGGATGCGGTGGTTGTAGGTGTCCGCAACGTACAGGGCGTCGTCGAGCAGCGCCACGCCCTGGGGATGCTGCAGTTGCGCTTGCTTCCCGCGGCCATCCCGGTCGCCGTAGTCGAACAGCCCCGTGCCGACCAGCGTCTCCACGTCCCCATCCCCTCCGGCGGGCACCCGCCGCAGCGCGCTCGACTCCGGGTCGACCCAGTAAAGCGTCTCACCGTCGATCGCGAGTCCGGAGGGCTGGGCGAGCGTTGCCATTGTCAGTCGGGGGCCGTCGTCGATGCCCTCCCGGCTCGTCCCCGCGAACACCGAAATGCGCCCGGTCAACAGGTCAAGCGACCAGATCTGGTGGATCCCGGCCATCGAAACAAACAGCCGCCCGTCCGCGACGGCGACGTCCCACGGCGAGGCCAATGCGGTTTCCCGCGCCGGCGCCTCGCCTGCCGGCAACCGTTGCAGTTGCAGCCCGGTCCCGGCGATCGTGGTCGTCTCGCCCGAGGCGAGGTCGATCGCGCGCACGGCATGGTTGCGCGTGTCGGCCACGTACAGCGTCCGCCCGTCAACCGAAAGCGCGAGGCCCTGTGGCTGCCGGAACGTGGCCTCACCCGGAGCGCCATCGGCGAAACCTTCCTTGCCGCTCCCGAACGCCCGCACCAGTGAGCCGTCGAGCGTCGCCTCCAGCACGCGGTTGTGCCCGGAGTCGGCGATGTACAGCCGGTTGCTGGCTTCGTCCGCCAGCACATTCCCCGGGTACGACAGTACGGCCGTTGCTGGCGCGGCGGTCAGTGAGATCGGCAGCGGACTCGGCGCCAGCAGCCCCTTTTCGCCGAACTCGGCCACCAGCGATTCGAGGATCGGCTGGAAGAGCGGGTACACCCCCTCTCCCGCGTGGCCGCCCACCAGGTTCCCGGCAGGGTCGATCAGCACCAGCGTGGGCCAGGCGCTCGCCCCAAACGTCCGCCAGACCACGAAGTCGGGATCATTGATCACCGGGTGCTCGATGCCGAACCGCCGGACGGCTTCGAGGATGCTTTCGTCATCGTGCTCGGTCGCGTACTTGCCCGAATGCACGCCGATCACCAGAAGGTTATCGCCGAACTCGGCCTCCAGCCGCTTCAGGTCCGGGATGATGTGCTGGCAGTTGATGCACCCCAGCGTCCAGAAGTCGAGCAGGACCACCCGGCCCTTCAGCTCCTCAAGCGTGAGCGGCCGCTTCACGTTGAACCAGGCCACGTCGCCGGGAATCGGTGGCGATGGCTCCGTGCCCGCCCAGGAACGCTTCGATTGGGGTTGGTCCGACACGTCAGTCCCTCCGGCCGGTGCTGAGCGAGAGCCGTCGCCGCTGCAAGCGAAAGCGATGAATGCGATGGCCGTCACGAGGCATGCACCCATGATACGGAGCGCGGGCGCTGAGGTGGGCCGCCGGAATCCGAACATCTCCAGCATCGTAGCTCTCACGCAGGAACGCTCGCGTAAGGCGCGCTGGCGAACGGACGCTTAGCACCCCAGACCGTATACTTCGAGGTCCCATGCCTGATGTAGATCCGCGAATCGAGGGCCTGCGCACGGAGGCGCTGGCAGCGCTCGCCTCGGCTTCCGATGAAGCCGGGCTTGAACAGTGGCGCATCACCTTCTTTGGCCGCCAGGATGGCCGCGTCTCGGCCCTCCTGCGCTCGATTCGGGACGTGCCCGCGGACCAGCGTGCCGCCTTCGGCGCCGCCGCAAACGCGGTCAAGGTCGAACTCGAAGGCGCACTCGAGGCCCGCCAGGAAGGCCTCAAGTCGGCTGCCCTCAAGGCGCTCACCACCGAGGCTGCCCTCGACGTCACCCTCCCCGGCCGCCCCCAGCCCCTTGGGCGCCTCCACCCGGTCACCCAGACCATGCGAGACTGCCTCACCGCCTTCCAAGAGATGGGCTTCCGTGTGGCCGAAGGCCCGGAAGTCGAGTGGGCCCGCTACAACTTCGATGCGGCGCGCATTCCCGAAGACCACCCGGCCCGCGATATGTGGGACACCATCTGGGTCAACACGCTCATCGATGGCGAACGCAACATGTTGCTCCGCACCCACACGACGCCGAACCAGGTGCGAGTCATGGAGCGCACGCCCGAGCCGCCCGTCCGCGTCGTGGTACCCGGTAAGTGCTACCGCCAGGAAGCAACCGACGCCACCCACGAGTGGATGCTCACCCAGATTGAGGGCCTCGCTGTCGACGAAGGCGTCCGCATGACCGACCTCAAAGGCGTCCTCTACGGTTGGGCCCGCAAGATGTTCGGCGCCGACCGCAAGATCATCTTCCACCACAGCTACTTCCCCTTTGTCGAGCCGGGCGTCGAAATGGCCATCGACTGCTTCATCTGCCGCGGCAGCGGCAGCGCTTGCCACACGTGCCACGGTACGGGCTGGATCGAGATCCTCGGCGCCGGCATGGTCCACCCCGAGATCATCGAAAACGCCGGCTACGACTCCTCAAAGGTCACGGGTTTCGCCTTCGGCCTCGGTGTCGAGCGCGTCGCTCTCCTCCGCTGGGGCATCGAAGACATCCGCAATTTCTACGCGAATGACCTTCGCTTCTTGAGCCAGTTCTAGGAGCTGCCAGTCGACAGTCGTTGGTCGTTAGCCTCGACCTGGCCGCCAGAAAGAGATATGAAACGATTTCAGGACTACAAGGTATTCCGGGACTCACACAGCCTGAACCTCCGTGTCTACGACGCGTCCGGCAAGTTTCCGCGACATGAGCTGTTCGGGCTTACTTCCCAGATGCGACGGGCCGCGAGCTCTATCCCCATGAATATCGCAGAGGGTTCTGTGAAGTCCGAACGCGAGTTCAGGCAATCCCTTCGTATCGCGCTTGGCTCCGCTGCCGAGCTTGAATACCAGTTCCTGATGGCTCGAGACCTCGGGTACCTGGAGGAGTCCGAACACTTCGACTTGTCCAGCGCGGTGATTGAGATACGCAAGATGCTCACAGCCTTCATTCGAACCATCGACCGCGCCATCGAGTCCGCTGGGAACTGATGACTAATGACTAATGACCTGCCGGAGGCTCCATGAAACTCTCGCTCAACTGGCTCCGCGAGTTCGTCGATGTCGACATGCCCGTTCCGGAACTCGCGCGCCTGCTCATCGATGCCACTGCCGAGGTCGAAAGCTGGGAGACTATCGGCGCCAACTGGGAGCCGGACAAGATCCGTGTCGCGCGGGTGCTGTCGGTCGAGCCACACCCGAACGCCGACCGGCTCCGTCTCGTGACTGTCGATGCGGGCAGCGGCACGCAGCAAGTGGTCTGCGGCGCCCCCAATGTCGCCGCCGGCCAGAACGTAGCCTTTGCCTCCGAGGGCGCCCGCCTCCGGGACGGCCACACCGGGGAGGCAACAGTCCTTAAGCTCCGGCCAATCCGCGGTGTCGAGTCTGCCGGCATGGTGCTCAGCGAGAAGGAGCTCGGGCTCAGCGAAGAGCACGAAGGCATCCTTGTCCTCCCTGATGACGCCGTGGTTGGCCGCCCGCTTGTCGAGGTCCTCGGCGATGTCGTTTTCGACATCTCGACCTGGGCGAACCGTGCCGACCTCCTTGGCGTCCTTGGCTTCGGCCGCGAGACCGCCGCCCTCACCGGCAAGGCGCTTCGCGAACCCGACCGCACCTACTCCGAGTCCGGCCGCAACGTCGAAGAGTTGGTCTCCGTCACCATCGACGCGCCAGACCTCTGCCGCCGCTTCACCGCGTCAGTGATCGAAGGCGTCACTATCGGCCCTTCGCCACAGTGGATGCAGGAGCGCCTGAAGAAGGCCGGTATGCGCCCCATTAACAACGTGGTGGACATCACCAACTACGTGATGCTCGAAACTGGCCAGCCGCTTCACGCCTTCGACCACGACCTGGTCCGCGGCAAGCAGATCGTCGCCCGGAGGGCCATTCCCGGCGAAAAACTCGTAACGCTCGATGGCATCGAGCGCGAGTTTGACGGCGAAATGCTGCTGATTTGCGACGGCGGCGGCCCCGTCGGTATCGCCGGCATCATGGGCGGCGGCAACAGCGAAGTCAGCGAATCCACGAACAACGTGCTCCTCGAAGTCGCCAACTTCCGCGCGGGCTCTATCCGCCGCACCTCCACCCACCTCAAACTCCGCACCGAGGCCTCGCTCCGGTTCGAAAAGGGCATCGGCCCCGAGATGGCCGAGTACGCCCAGCGGCGCGCGCTCCATCTCTTCGAGCAACTGACCGGTGGCAAGGTGGCGAAAGGCCTGGTCGATGTTTACCCGGGAAAGCAACCCCGTCCGACCATCGTCGTCGAAGACGAACGGATCGCCCGCGTCCTCGGCATCCAGGTCCCGGTCGAAGACGTGCGCCGCATCCTCACCGACCTGGGTTTTGTCTGTCACTTCGTCCCGCCAGGCAACTACAGCGTCCAGCCTCCGGACTGGCGCCCCGACGTAGAGATCGCCGACGACGTGATCGAGGACATCGGCCGCATCTACGGCTACGACAAGCTCCCGGCGACCATGCTCCGCGGCATGCTGCCGGTGCCTGAGCCGAACCCGCTCATGGATCTGCGCGAGAACGTGCGCGACCTCGCCGTGGCAGCCGGGTTCCAGGAAGTCATCACCTATACCCTCACGGAGAAGGCGAAGCTCGAGCGAGTGGTTTCCCCGGCTGACGCAGCCCGCATGAGCCCGCTCGATGTGGTGAACCCGGTCGCCGCGCAGCACACCTACCTCCGGACGACGCTTCGTTCTTCGGTGCTCGACACGTACGCGGCAAACCGGCGGCACGCCGAAACCGGCCTTCGGCTGTTCGAGATCGGCCTGGAGTACCTGCCGACCGAGGCCGACCTCCCCCACGAGCGGCCCGTGCTCTGCGCCATTCTGGGCGGCCCGCGCGAGACCCGTTGGGGTCGCCCCGGTCCCGAACGCCTCGACTTCTTCGACGCGAAGGGCGCCGTGGAGGCGATCTTCGACCACCTGGGCATACGAGTGACCTTTGCCCCCCGCGCCGAATTCGGTCTGCTCGAAGGTCATACCGCCGAGGTCCTCGCGGGCAAGGAGCCCCTCGGGCTGGTCGCCCAGGTCCACCCGGAGACCGCTGCGGCCTTCGACATCGACGAGCCGGTCTTCCTCGTCGAACTCTGGCTCGAAGACATGGTCCGCCATTTGCCCGAGCGCCCGGAGTACCTCGCACCCTCGAAGTTCCCCGAAGTGCGCCAGGATCTCGCACTGGTGCTCGATGGCGCCACGCCCGCCGGCCGCGTCCTCGAAATCGTCCGATCTCACCGCAGTGGCGGAGTCCGCATCCGTGCCGACGTGTTCGATGAGTACCGCGGCCCCGGTGTACCCGATGGAAAGAAGTCCCTCGCCCTCCGGCTTCGCTTCCAGGCTGAGGACCGCACGCTCACCGACAACGATGTCGCGAAGATCCAGCAGGGTCTCGTGGTGCGCCTGGGCAAGGAGATCGGCGCCGTCCTGCGCGGCGGTTAGTACGCCGCTCGTTCACACTCGCTCTTCCGCACCCGGGGGTCTCCCCCGGAGGCTCAGCATCCGGGCCGAGTTCCACATCGAAGTCCCGTAGCCGAGAACGAGGATGAGGAGGAGCGCGAACACCGCCACCCCGGCCCCCACGACCGCTGATCCCACACTCTTGTACCACGTGTGCGCGAGGACTGCGCCAGCACAGAACACCGCCGTCAAGACATAAGTCACCAGGGTCACCTGCAGCGGCGAGAGCTTGAGCATCCACTCGATCCGGTCGTGAAAGTGGTCGTGGTCTGCGAGGAACGGGTGCTTGTTGTCGAGGACCCGTCGCACGAACGCAACGCCCGTGTCGAGGACCGGCAGCCCGAGTGCCACGAGAGGGATGTACAGCGGCACGCGCCCCGTCGAGTCCAGCGCCCCGTCGACGCTCAAACCCGCGATGGTGAACCCCAGCAAGTAGGCGCCAGAATCGCCAAGGAAGCGGCTCGCACGCGTCAGGTTGAACGGCAGGAAGCCCAGCGACGCCCCCGCCAGCGCGGCGAACAACATCGCGATCAGGTCGTGGCCCAGGTCCCAGGCGATATACGACATGGTCCCGGCGACCAGTACGCCTACCCCTGCCGCCACACCGTCGTAACCGTCGATCAGGTTGATTGCGTTGGTCACCAGCACAATCCAGAGCACTGTCACGACCGGGTCGAGCAGCCCCAGTTCGACAGTGCCGCCTCCGGGCAGCGTCATTTCCCCAACCCGGAACCCGCTGATGTAGAGCACCACAGCCGCGCCGACCTGCGCGCCCATCTTGATCCGCCAATCGACGTCGCGGAAGTCGTCCCGCGCCCCAACCGCGCACACCACCGCCCCCGTGCCGGCCAGAGCCAGGAACGCTTTGAAGTCGCCGCTCACGAAGTCGCGCGCCTTGTCTGAAAAGAGCGCCATCACGAATGGTGCCGCCACGAACGCGGCGAGGATGCTCAGCCCGCCTATCTTGGGGATGAGTTCGCCGCGCCGTCCGGCCTTCGTCGGCAGCCGCAAGAGCGCCGTCAGCGGGAATGCAACCAGGAATGCAACCGCGGCCGTCCCAAATTCGAGCCCCAAAGAACGCATCCTGCGGCAATTGCGCCGTGGCAAGCATCCTACGCGCTTCGCGGCTGAGGGTCAGCCTGACGCAGCCAGCTTGCCGCGGACGCTCAGCTTGCCGTCGTGCATCTCGATGATCCGGTCGGCCAGCTCTGCCATTGCCATGTCGTGCGTGACCATCAGGCCGAGTTTCCCCCGGCTCTTCACTTCCTGGATGAGTGACTCCACCACCTGGCGCCCGCGGGCAGAATCCAGGCTCGCCGTCGGTTCGTCCACGAGCACCAGTTCCGGGTCATTCATCAATGCCCGCCCGATCGCCACCCGCTGGCGTTCACCGCCGCTGAGTTCGGTCGCGACGGCGTTGGCCCGGTTCGTCAGTCCGAGTTCCTCCAGCAACTGGTCGGCTCGCTGGCGCGCGGCGCGGCCGTTGGCCCCGGTGATCCGGCTGATCACCTGCAAGTTCTCCCGGGCGGTCAGGAACGGCAGAAGATTGTTCGCCTGGAACACATAGCCGACCGACTCTCGCCGGTAGGCGGCCTGTTGCCCCGCGTTGAGCCCGGCAATATCCCGGCCGTTCACTTCGATCGCCCCGCTTGTGGGCGTCAGCAGCCCGCCAACCATGGCCAGCAGCGTTGTCTTCCCGGACCCGCTGGGACCGACCACTGCCACGAACTCCCCGGGCTCCGTCGAGAAGCTTGCGTGTCGGACCGCCTGGACGGCCCGTTCGCCGTTGCCGTAGGTTTTCGAAAGGTCGTGGACCCTCAGCGTAACGCTCATGGAATACTCCTCACTGCTGCTGTCCGAGTGCGATGATCGGGTCGACCTTCGCCACCTGCCGCCCGGAGAACATGGCGCCCACCATCGCCATCAGCACCAGCAGCACCGACGTCGTGATGAAGGTCCCGTTCGTGAACGCGATCGGCACGGGGTTCGGTGCCTGCTGGATCGCGCGATTGGTCAGCCATGTGAGCGGGATGGCCACGGCCACGCCGGCGAGGCTGATGCCCAGCACCTGCACCATCACCTGCCGGAACACGAAGAAAGAACTCGCCCCGACTGCCTTCAACATCCCGATCTGTCCGATCTTCTGTAGCGTCAGGACGTAGAAGAACACCCCGATCACCAGCCCCCCGATGAGGTAGCCGAACGCGCGCAGCGCCTGCACCGTCGATTGTTGTCCCGAGACGCCCTCGATGTTCGCGAACGCTGTGCTCTTCGAGACGGCCTCCCAGCCGGGGCCGCTGGTCCCGGCGAGGCCGTTGCCCTGCAGCAGCATGATGGAGGCGACCGGCGTCGCCGCATCCACGGTCCCATACTTCAGTTCCTGCCAGGTGCTCCTCAACAGGTACACCGAAGGCTGGAAGAAGAACGCACCCTCATTCGTCTCGCCCACGATCCGGAAATCCCGCTCCACCAGCCGCACAGAGATGGTCACGGTGTCGCCCACGGCCAGCCCCGAATAGCGCAGGAAGCTCTTATCCACCAGAAGCCCGTCGCCGTCTTCCTCCGTCAGCATGCGCCCTTCGACCACCTTCGGCGCGGCAATCGTGCCAGGGTCGAACGCCAGGAATGCGGCTGATTCAATTTCGCCGCCGTCCTTCCGGTAGTTCGCGGCCATGTACCCGAGCGGAGCGCTTGCTTCTGCGCCCGACTCAACCGCGATCCGGTCGACCTGCTCCTGGCTCAGTTCGGAGCGGATCACGCTCAGCCCCGCCTTATCGGAATAGGCGATCGCGTCCGCATCGAAGTTGCGCAGGGCGCTCCCCGCCTGTTCGTTCAGGCCAACCCCCAGGCCGTTGATCATCAACACCAGGTAGCTGATCAGTGTGACAATCAGCGCGATCAACGCGAACTGGAACTTCCTGCGCCGGATTTCGAGCAGCCCAATCACCCTGCGTCTCCTTCTCGTTCGTTGGCACCCAGGCCCTCGAGCATGATCTTCAAGTACATGGCAACCGACTCCTCTGGCCCGAGTGGGAATCGCTCCGGCATCATCTCGTGGAGCATGCCGTAGGCGAAGATCGCGGAGAGCAACGCCTGCGCCGCCACCACGTGGTCGACGTCGGCCCGGACGAGCCCCCGCGCCTGCGCCGCCTCCAGGTACCGTTCAATCTCAGTCGAGACATAACGACTCGTCCCGGTGAGGCGATCGTCCAGTACCGGGTGGTGGCCCCACTCTCCAAGGCTCGTGCGCACCGCCTGGTGGGCGGCCACAAACCCGAACAGGGTCGCCGTGAGGAACCGCTGAAGTTCTCCTGCGAGGTCCGCCGGGTCGACCGGGAGTGGTGAGCGCTCCAGCAGGGCGATCGAGGCTTCCACCTGCCGGCTAACCGCCTCTGCGAGCAGTTCTTCCTTGCTCGCGAAGTGGCGGAACAGGGTCACCTCGTTCACGCGCGCGCGCGCCGCGATCTTCCGCGTCGTCGCCCCGCGAAAGCCCTCTTCGGCAAACACCGCGTGAGCCGCTTCGAGCAGCCGGTCGTGCACGCTGTCCACGCGTTCCAGCCTAGCAAAGCAAGTGCTTGCTTGCAATGACTCCGTCCACATCCCCGGCTACCATGAAGGCGCGTGCTCGAAGAACCGTCGCTCCAACTCCGTACTCCGCACGACGTTCCCCGCGCCAGCCTGGTGCTTGCCGTCGGCGAGGCCGATAACCCCGGTACCGAAGTCTGGATGGGCGGAGCCCGGAGCTACATCGGCGATCATGTGTCCGAGTCCGTCGTCGCCGCCTCCTGGCTCGTTGATTGCGCCGGCGACATGCCGGCCGCTCACCGCACGGCTGCCGGTCTCTGGGTTGCCTGCGTCTTCGCCGACCACGATGGACCGCTTCCGCCGTCCCTCCGCCTGGACCACGTCGTTTCCGATGCGGCCCGCGCTGCCCGCGGCGAACACCCACAGCCCCCACAGCGCATCTACGTCATGTGTACCCACGGCATGAACCGCAGTGGACTCGTGACCGGGCTCATCCTCCGCTCCCTCGGCGTCGATGGCCCTGGGGCGGTCGAGCGCATCCGCTCGGCTCGGCCCGGCGCGCTCTCCAACCTGCACTTCCGCGACATGCTCCTCTATTCCTGAGGCCCGTCACCGCGCAGCAGGTCGGGCCGCCGCTCCTGGGTCCGTTTCAGCCGCTGCTCGCGCTTCCACTTCTCGATGTTCGCGTGATGCCCGCTGAGTAGCACTTCCGGCACCTCCCAGCCGCGATACTCCGCCGGCCGCGTGTACTGCGGGTGCTCCAGCAACCCATCCGCGAAGGATTCCTCCTCCGGCGAGACCTCGTCGCCCAGCGCCCCGGGAATATGCCGAGCCACCGCGTCGATCAGGACCATCGCCGGCAGCTCCCCGCCGGTCAGGATGTAGTCCCCGATGGACACTTCGCGGTCCACGCAGTGCTCAACGAACCGTTCATCCACGCCCTCGTACCGGCCGCAGACCAGCACCAGCCTGTCGTTTCGCGCCAGCTCGCGCACGATCCGGTCGTTCAGCACCTCGCCCTGCGGCGAGAGGTACACCACCAGTCCCGGCGGCCCATCTTGCTCCTGCACGAACTGGAGCGCCCGGTCGAGCACGTCCACGCGCATCACCATCCCCTGCCCGCCGCCGAACGGGTAGTCGTCCACCGACCTGTGCCGGTCGGTCGCGTGCTCGCGGATATCGTGGATCTGGAGGTCCAGCAGCCCGTCCTCGCGCGCCCGCTTGATGATCGAGACATCGAGCGGCCCACGGAAGGCGTCGGGAAACAGGGTCAGGACATCGATTCTCACGGCACAGCCACCATTGCCGATTCACGATTCAGCGGCAAGGGCGAAGCGCGGGGCCGCTCAGTCTCCGGGCGCCACCACGAAGCCGGTCACGCCCTCGACGAACGCTGCGGGCGCTGTCGCGCCGCAACCGAGTTCCACGAGCACCACCTTCCCCGAAGCGCGTATCCACGCCGCCCGCCCGTCTCCGTTGTCATCGGCGAAGACCACCCGGTACGTCTCGCCGAAGAGGTCATCGATGCCGCGATACACGGCGTAGAGCTTCCAGTGGTCCCCTGCGCTGCCTGCGCCAAAGAACGCAGCCGCCACCTCGCTGAATTGTTCTGGTGCCCGGTACTCGGCGTGACAGCCGGTCACCTGGAACACCTCCGCGGTGTCTCCACTTGTCCCGTCCGGGCAGGGGAGTTCGCCAACGTCCGCGGTGCCAGGCTGCTTGCATGGGTGCTCGACGGTCGCCAGCGCATCACGGAATGCGTCACGGTCGCCATCCAGGATGTCCTGGATCAATGAATCGACACTGGCTTCGCCGGTCCACCGCTCCGAGTCGTCACCGCCGCACGCGGCAGCCGCCGCCACCATCGCGGCAAGCATCAGGCGCATGCTGAAGTTCTTGAGAGTCGACATACCACCCTCGCGCGCCTCGGAGTCGCGGCGGCGCCAACTGTGACACACGACGGTTCGCAATAGTCTGTGCTACGCGTCCGTCTCGTGCTCCAGCGGACCCTCCAACAATTCCGCAACGTGCCCCAGCAGCGGCAGCAGTACGTCCATCCCCTGCGTGACCGCTTTCGGGCTTCCCGGCAGGTTCACGATCAGCGTCCGTCCCCGCGTGACGGCCACGCCCCTGGTCAGCGCCGCGTATGGCGTGTGCTGGAGCCCGTTCTGGATCAGCGCGATCGGGATGCCCGGTACGTCCCGCTCGGCGATGTCACGGGTCGCCTCCGGTGTCTGGTCCCGCGGTGTCAGCCCGGTGCCGCCCGTGGTCAGGATGACGTCGCAGATCTCCATGTCGGCCCACACGCGCAGGTGCTCGGCGATGAGCGCGCGGTCGTCCGCGACGATGTCGTGGCGGACCACCTCATGTCCGGCCTCCAGCAGCATTCGCGCGATCGTCTGTCCC